>JAJRRH010000173.1 GCA_024279715.1 Bacteroidota bacterium | reverse complement strand
TCCCAGAGGAGCGACATGTTTGTAGCTCCCCAGAGGAGCGACATATTAATAGCTCCCCAGAGGAGCGACATGTTTGTAGCTCCCCAGAGGAGCGACATATAAATAGAAACAATTCGTGTATTCGAAGCAAAAAACCTTGAGCCCATTCACGCAAAAAAATCCTTCCAAAAAAATCTAAAACACCAGAACTCCACTATCTTCAGACCTCCGAAGAAATACACTCTTAATATCCTTCTCCAAATCAAAATGAACAATATTAGTCTGTTCACTAAATTCATCTAAGAGCATCTTAAAGGATATTTCCACCGTTTTCGGATAAGACACTTCTGCTCCTTCGAGATAACACCACACCACATCGTCATCAATTTCATAACCAATGTAGGATAAAGTAATAGGTTCATCATTCACTGAAATATTCATCTTGTCTTGGAGATATATTGAGAGTAATTCATTGACCGCCTCATCCTCTTCTTTTTCAATGTCAAGTCCCGAAATGGCAGTTTCCAAATCATTAATAAATAATTTAGTAGATATTTCCACGGAATGAATCTCAGTATTATAGCGAACCTCAGATAGGCTTACATAAAACTTATGAGGGGGCGTAAAAAGAACAAATAAGGAAAGAAAAACGAATTTAAACATAGAATCAATGCATTACCCAATTTTACCAAGCTCTACTCCTTCGGAATACGCTACTTTGATGCCATGACTTGCCATAGCTTTGGTGATGTTCTTGTATGCGCCATAATATACATTCCAATAGTCATCCGTGTTGCAATATGGATAGACAGCCAATGCCAAGCTATGGCTATCCCATCGTTGAATACCAACAAATGGCGCAGGTTCAGACAATACATTTGGAGTAGATCTCAATGCCTCTAGGATGACTTTCTCAACCTTGTCAAAATCTTCTTCATAAGGCATGAATACTTCAAGATCAACCCGAAGATTCTTTTTGTCAGATAAGTTATTCATCACATCACTGATGGCTATTGAATTTGGAATAATAGCCGTTCGATTGTCAAAGTTGGTCACGATGGTATTGAATATTTGTATCTCACGCACACGTCCCATTTGACCTTGAATCTCCACCACATCTTTAACCTTATACGGTTTGAAAACGAGAATCATTACACCTGCAGCAAAATTAGCAAGACTGCCTTGAAGGGCCATCCCGATAGCAAAACCTGCGGCTGCCAAAACGGCAACAAGTGAGGTGGCTTCAAATCCAAGTACGCCTGCAGCAGATAATAGCAAGAATACTTTCATCACCACAGCTAGAAGGGAAACAATAAATGGACTTATGTCTTCAGGAAATCCACTTTTCCGAAGCATCTTTTCAAGAACTTTTTCTATCTTGCTGATTATCTTAAATCCAATATATGCTATGGCAATAGCAAGCAGTATTTTTGGACCATAGGTCTTAGCGAGCTCCGGTATTACGGATAATAATAAATCTTTAAAGGCAGTTAATTTTTCCATGTAGATTCAAAAAGTATAAAGAGTTTACGTAGCAAATATAGATTAAATCTGCGAATTCACTAAGCGTTCTCTATACAAATACTTCTTTTGCAATGATTCAAATGGCCGATAAATATAATAGGCGTACCCATTTTTTATTTTTACCGTACTTGGATAAGGATATTTTAAGGAAAACACTTTTTTTATTTTACCAGTTTGAATATCTATTTCTTTCAAAAAAGCAGTACCTCCTTGGTGTTGATACTGTGCGTATATTTTGTTAGTTTCTTTGTCGTGTAATAGGGACTCTATAAATGTCTTATTGATTTTTTTTCCAGGCTGATGGTAGGTGATTTCCAGAGAATCTATAGGTTGCCGGTCTATAGTGTATCGACATAGCAAGTCGTCACAATGATCAAAAATTAATATAGTATCACGAACTATAAACATAGGGGCATAGATAGGATCGTAATATAACCCTTGATCGAAATTGTCAATACATGCCAATATCTCCTTGTCTATACCTAATTCCAACTCTTGTCGGTAGTAGAGTAATTTACTCCTTCCAGACAAGTATTTGTATTCCGCTCGACAGAGTTCGAGCATAAAGTCATCTGCAATTTCCCGAATTAGTTGATAAGAGGAGTCAATCACTGAATACTCAAAGTATCCAAATGCAGGATATTTATCATACCAATTACTCAAATAGACTTTGTTGTTTAGTGTGTCTATAATTGGTTTTACTTGTTGGGTATATATTTTTCTATCCACGTCTATTAGAGTGATGGCTGTATCAATAATTACTTGGTATAGTTTGGAAGATGTGTTCAGTAAAATTTCATCGCTATAACTTCTTTCAAACCCAGTAATAGCTCCATCCACCAGAGGAATTTCTTTTGAAAAAACAATGGTCATTACAGAGTCCACGAATAATAATTTCCTTTCCTTTTTAGGGTTTTTATCGTAAGTCAGGAGCAGAAAACTATTGTCAATAAATTCAAAATCTGCTACATTATGTTTTTTGCTCCCGTAAACTTTCTTAGGATATCCGGGGGCAGATATTATCACATCTGGTAGTAATTCGCCTGGGATAAGCATAATATTTATGACCACTAACTTGTTTTTCAACTCCCTTTTACTAGCTTTTAATTCAAGTTGATAATCCAAATAGCCACTCTTTTTGACAGTAATAATTGTCTTGCTATTGGCGTCCATTGGCAGGACGAATACACCTTTGAAACTACTTTTTGTTTTGTAATTAATCTCACCACTCGATATTTCAATAATGGCATTTGAAAGAGCTATCTCCGTTTCTTTATCTGCAATTATTCCTTGTATCTTCAGTTCTTGCCCAAGGGTTGGGAACGAAAGAAAAAATGAAATAATTATAAAGAAATGAGTTTTCATCAAACGTTTTTTTTTATATGAGATGCCAAAACAACTATTATTCCATAAACATAGAAGTCGGAATTATTATTTTGACAACACTTTCTTAATCTCGTTTAACTTCATAAGTGCTTCAATAGGTGTAAGCGTATCTATGTCGAGATCTTCAATGTCTTCCCGTATTTGCACAAGAATGGGGTCGTCTAATTTGAAAAAACTCAATTGCATGTCTTGTGATGATTCTTCCGGTAGCACTTCTTGTTTTTTATGGCTTTTTTCCAGAAATTTCAAAACTTTGTTGGCACGATGAATAACAGTCGTTGGCATTCCTGCCATCTTGGCCACGTGTATTCCAAAACTGTGAGCACTTCCGCCTGGGGTGAGTTTTCTTAAAAATATTATTTTGTCTTTCAATTCCTTCACCGAAACATTGAAGTTTTTTATTCTAGCAAATTCATCCGTCATCTGATTCAACTCGTGATAATGTGTTGCAAAAAGTGTCTTTGCTTTGAATTTAGGATGTTCGTGTAGGTATTCAGAAATAGCCCAAGCGATAGAAATACCATCATAGGTACTAGTACCTCTACCAATTTCATCCAGTAGTATCAAGCTTCTATCCGAAAGATTATTTAGGATACTTGCCGTCTCATTCATCTCCACCATAAAAGTAGATTCTCCAGAAGATATGTTGTCAGAAGCACCCACCCGAGTAAATATTTTATCTACCACACCGATGTTGGCATTTTTTGCAGGAACAAAACTACCCATCTGAGCCATCAAAACGATCAAAGCGGTCTGTCGGAGAAGGGCTGATTTACCAGACATATTCGGACCAGTAATCATTATGATCTGCTGCTCGTCTCTATCGAGAAATAAGTCATTCGTCACATATTTTTCTCCCACAGGGAGATGCCTTTCTATCACCGGATGCCTCCCTTCTTTAATGTCTAGGACATGGTTGTCCGCCATTGTTGGTCGCACATACTTGAATTGATTAGCGATTTTAGCAAACGACAATAAGCAGTCTATTTTAGCAATAAGACTAGCATTGTATTTTATTGGATGTATATATTCACACAGCTTGTCCAATAGCTGGTCAAAAATCCTTTCTTCTATTTCCAGTATTTTTGATTCTGCCCCTAATATTTTTTCTTCATATTCTTTTAGCTCTGGCGTGATGTATCTTTCAGCTTGGGTCAGTGTTTGTTTTCTGATCCAGTTTTCAGGTACTTTGTCTTTGTGGGTATTTCTCACTTCAAGATAATATCCAAATACATTGTTGTAGGCAATTTTTAATGAAGGGATATTGTTTTTCTCACTTTCTTCTTGTTGCATTTTCAGCAAGTAATCTTTACCTGAAAATGCAATTGCCCGAAGTTCATCCAAATTCTTGTCAATGCCATCATTGATAACGCCACCCTTTTTGATCAGTACGGGCGCATCTGGTGATATCTCATTTTCTATTTGCAAGCTTATGGCTTCACAATTATGAAACTGCTCCCCTAAGCTTACCATATTCTTATCTTTTGATTTCAGCAATAAGTCTTGAATGATCGGCACAGCTTGCAAGGCTCGATGAAGGTGTAATACTTCGCGAGGATTAATCTTTTTTACAGAGACCTTAGAGATCAACCTTTCAAGATCGCCAATCGGACGAAGATGATCGCTTAAGCTGTCACTTAAAGAGGTGTCATTTACCAGATGTTCCACCACATCATGCCGAGATTGAATAGCATTAAGATTGTTAAGAGGAAGTATTGTCCATCTTTTCAACAATCTACTACCCATCGGAGAAATGGTCTGATCCATTACGTCCATTAATGATTTTCCTGAAGCGTGATTTGCAAAAATCAATTCCAGATTACTAATCGTAAATTGATCTAGCCATACATAGTCATCTCTTATTATTCTTGATATGCTGGTGATGTGTTCGAGTTTATTGTGTTGCGTCTCACTGAGATATTGCATGATGGCTCCCGCAGCAATTATCCCTTCTTGCAGGCCTTCAATCCCAAAACCCTTTAGAGAAGCTGTGTTAAAATGACGCAGCAGCACCTCTTCGGCATAGTCGTTTGAAAAGACCCAATCTTCCAATCCGTAGGTGTGGTATTCATCTTTGTATAGGTCTTTATATTTGCTTTTGTCGGATTTATTGTATAGAATTTCACTTGGATGAAACCCCTTAATAAGTTTCTCTATGTACGTAAGATCTCCTTCTGCCACCAAAAATTAACCTGTAGAAATATCAAGAAATGCAAGACCAAGATTTTTCTTACCAAATTGAATGCAAGCTAGAAAATTGTTTTTTTTCTGATCCAAAACTTGCTCATTGAGAGATACTCCTGGCGTCACTAATTCTGTCACACCTCTTTTAACAATCGTTTTGGTTGCTTTCGGATCCTCCAGTTGGTCACAGATAGCCACACGAAATCCAGCACGAACCAATTTGGGCAGATAGGTGTCAATAGAGTGGTGAGGAAAACCTGCCAACTCCATTTTGGCTGCAGCGCCATTTTTTCTGTGGGTCAAAACAATGCCCAACACCTTGGAAGCCGTGATCGCATCTTCTCCAAAGGTCTCATAAAAATCACCGACTCTAAACAGTAATAACGCATCAGGATGTTTCCTCTTGATGGCATTGTATTGCTTCATCAATGGGGTTTCCTTTTTTTCCTTTTTATCTTTAGCTACCTTTACCAATTTTCTTACCAATTTAACAAACGAAGATATTATACCATCCCCGAGATTCCAACTCATTTAACCCCATTTTATGAACAAAAAAACCCCCAACGAAGCATTAAAAAGAATAGATGTCGCCGCTTTTCATGAATCAGAAAAAGCACCTATTGTTATTGTTCTAGATGATATCCGTAGCCTAAATAATATTGGCTCTGTGTTTAGAACTGCTGATGCTTTCAGAATTGAAAAAATAATACTCTGTGGGATTACTGCACAGCCTCCGCATCGGGATATTCGTAAAACTGCCCTTGGAGCGACTGAAAGTGTGGCGTGGGAATACCAAGAAGAGGTGAGTAGTGGAATTAAGAAGTTGAAAAATGAAGGGTTTGTTATCGTCGCCTTGGAACAAACCGAGGCGGCTGTTTTATTAAATGACTTTAAGATTCAGACCAATCAAAAATACGCCATAATACTCGGTAATGAGGTGAGAGGGGTGAAGCAAGACGTAGTGGATCAGTCCGACTTCTGTGTAGAAATTCCTCAGTTTGGCACCAAACACTCTCTAAATGTCAGTGTTAGTTGTGGAATGATTATTTGGGATCTGGCTTGTAAATTAGGTGTCTTGAAGACCTTGCATTGATTTTTTTAATACCTTTGCTAGATATTGACTACAAACAATGCTTAATCACGCTAGAATCACTCTTCCTCTACTTTTGATGCTGTTCGTATCATCCGTGTTACAGGCTCAATATAGTGCGAATGGTAATTTTTGGAAAAAACACAGAACGGAATACTATGCATCTTTAGGTGCTACTAGTTTTCTCGGTGAGCTTGGGGGTAGAAATGAAATAGGGAGTGATTTCGTATATGATTTTGAACTCAATGAAACACGTTGGGGTGTCAATCTTGGAGTGCGACACTTTCTGAAAAAAAATATTGCCATAAGAGGTAATTTTATGCTCGGATATCTTTCTGGGAATGATAACAAGACAGAAGAACCCTTCAGGAGAAAGAGAAATCTTCATTTCAGATCTTTGGTTTTTGAATTAACAGCCATTGCAGAGTACAATTTCCGATTGACAGGCATTGGTAAACGATATCGTAAAATTGGAGTTAACTCAAGAACTAGATCAAGGTTTAGCGAAACGGTGTATTCTCTTTTTATTGGTGTCGGTGGATTGAAATTTAATCCGCAAGGTAAGTTTGAAAATAGATGGTATAATTTACGACCATTTGGAACAGAAGGTCAGAATTTTTCTGACGGACCTAAAAGGTATTCATTATATACTGTTGTCGTTCCTCTTGGGTTCAACGTGCGCAAATCCATCAGTAGAAAAATTAATCTTAGCCTAGAATTTTGTCATCGAATTACTTTTTCCGATTATATTGATGATGTGAGTACAGTTTATTACGACAATGAAAGCATACTTAACTACTCTGGTGAAGCAGCGGCTTACCTTGCAGACCCTAGTTTTGAATTCCTAGTAAGGGAGGATGGTGAAGTTGTCTATACGGACAATACCTATGCAGGACTTCAGCGAGGAGATAGTAAGGATAAAGACTCATATATGACCATGATGTTAGGCGTCAATTATAAGCTCAATACCTATGGATTCAAACGCCGTAGAAAAACAGTAAACTCCCGAAGAAGAAAAGGGCGTGGTTTCGTTTTCTAACGAGATTCAAGAACGGTCTTTCTGCCTATTGTTTGAGTAATGATATCATTTTCTTTGATGTTTTTGCCTGCCGGAGAATATTCACGACCATAGTAGATGATTTGCAAATGAAGTTTGTTCCATATCTCTTTTGGAAATAATCTTTTGGCATCCTTTTCTGTTTGCACCACATTTTTACCATTGGTAAGTCCCCATCGGTACATCAATCGATGGATGTGCGTATCCACTGGGAAAGCAGGATGACCGAATCCTTGACTCATGACGACAGAAGCAGTCTTGTGACCCACGCCCGGCAGTGTTTCCAAATCTTCAAAACTCTCGGGAACTATACCATCAAACTGATCTTCCAGAATTACCGATAATCCGTGAATGGCTTTAGATTTGTTGTTGGCTAATCCACAGGTCTTAATATATTCCTTGATCTCCGGGATGGATAGTTTGCGCATCTTTCTTGGGGTATCCGCTTTTCTAAAAAGTGCTGGAGTAATTATATTCACCCGCTTATCCGTACATTGAGCAGATAACAACACCGCTACGAGTAGCGTGAAATTGTCTTTATGATCCAACGGAATTGGAACTATAGAGTATAGTTTTTCCAAAGTCTCGATAACAAATGTTACTTTTTCTTTCTTGTTCATAGCTGCTTTTTTCACTTCGCTAATCTAGTCTTTTTTCTATTCCACCATTTATAGATACGCTATAGATATTTGTTTGATTTAGTTTTTGGATATATTTCCTTGCTATATAAGGCGGAAAACTACCGTCTAAAATCACTAATGAAGCGTCATATTGTTTAAGTATTTCAGAAAGGTCAATGCCTTCATAATTCGTTATAATTAGATAGTCAATATTTAATTTAAGCTGGGGAAGAGGGTATGGGTGTTGCGAAATAAAGGCAATACTCTTCCCAGATATTCCAATGATATTGGAGGCTATTTTGTAAATAAATTGGTTTGGTAGTTCGGTTATATTTAAAAATCGAACTGGAGTACCTCCATGTCTAATCCAATTTCCTTGCATGGCGTAGTCCTTTTTTGTAAGACCCAAATTATCTGATTTAAGAAGTATGTTATAATCTTGTCCAATGAGATTAATAGCGCTTGCTTTTTTTATATCATAAATACATATGTAGTCATGTCTTCGATAGTTATAGATGTCATTGATATTCAGTGATATTAATAGGATAATTATTATTAGTGAAGTATACACGTGGATTGCTCTTCGATACATGCCTACTAAGAATAAATGAATGACAAGAAGATATAGTAAAGCAGCGAAACTCATGCTGATATACACATCTTTGACCACAGAAAAGGATAATGATTCAATCCACTGGACGCAAATATTTAATGCGGATAAAATACCATCTAATTCGTACGCTATCCATTGAAAAATAGGTTCGATGAAGGCAAAAGTAAATAGTAAAACACCCAAATACATAATAATCATTGCGGCTGGTATTACCAATAGATTAGTGATTAAAAAATAGGTTGGAAAAATATGAAAATAATACAATGAAAGAGGAAAAGTGGCGAGTTGAGCAGCTATAGAAACAGCGGATAAACTCCATATTCTATCCAACATCGAATCCGAGAAGACTACCCAACCATAAATGATTGGGTGTATAATTACTATGCCAAGTACAGCCATGTATGACAATTGAAATCCTACTTCAAACATATAGTTTGGATTGAAGAGGAGTAGGATGAAAGCAGAGCAAGCGATAGTGTTGAATATAGATTGTTTGATGCCAGAAATTTGACCTATAGATATAAAACTAAACATAGTAGCAGCCCGTATGACTGAAGGGGAGAGCCCAGTAATCAATGCGTACAGCCATAGTAATACGATGATGAGTAGTAGTTTCTTCCCTTTTTGCTCTTCTTTTTTAAATAATAATGATAGCAAATGGTATAGAATTAGATATATTATGCCAACATGAAGACCAGAGACAGCGAGAATGTGCATAGCACCCGAGTTGGCAAATGCTTGCTTCATATCTCTATCAAGAAGTGATTTTTCTCCAAGTAGAAGAGCAGAGGCAATGGCAAGGTTATCCCCTTTTAAGCCAGCCTTATCGAGTGTTTTTTTCATCATATCACGTAATCTGTGAGAAAGATTCATTAGTGAAAATAGATGTTGCTTTTGAAGAATGTATTGGCGCTGTGATAGAAATACTTGAAAATGAATATGTCGTCTGGCAAGATGTTTTTTATAGTTAAATTCCTCTGGATTTCTTGGGCCAGAAATAGGTGTTATACGATTCTCAAAAACAATAATGTCGCCATACTGTAATTCTGATACTTCGGAGCTTTTAGTTGTGTAAAGCATGACCTTACCTGTGCATGGATGCCATTCCCCAAGGCTGTCTCTGTATGCATTAAGTTTAGTAATAATCTTGTAACTTCGTTTTTTTTCGATCGGAATGGTTGCCGTTTTAGCACGATAGTGCGTAGCGGAGAGGTGTTGAGAGATATCCTGTTTTTCATGGATTGAGTTGTGATAATCATGAACAAATGCGCCAAGCAAAAAGATGCAAATGTATATTAAAGCACCAGTTGAATAAATACTTGAGGGTCTGTAACTATGGCGAACACTATGGATAAGTACAATGCCAGCAATAAGTGCAGCGCACAGAATAATCAAGATGATGGTCGAGTCAACACCTATATATGAAGAGAATCCTATCCCTATCATTAGGGTTAAGACTATTCTCGCAAAAGGCATATGACTATAGGAGTTCATATTCTACTAGTTTCTTTTCTTTGGCTAAAATACTCAATTACAATAAAACCTAAGGCACTTGAATCGTTCTTGTCTATAAGTGGGTTGTATCACCCAGAATGGCAGGGTGAATTCACCCAAATATAGATAGCGGTAATTATGTGACGATTATAAGTAGTCACAAGTAGCTAGACCCCGAATTGATACCGTTCCTTGAGATATCCTTCCATTGATGCCCATTAATGAACTTTAATGTAAGAATGATGTTTTTGCTTTGTCCCCCTCTCTTTTAATGATACCTTTGTGATGAAGAAGTATGCTTATGAAACAAATTACTAAAACAATTGGATCCCTCTTGATTATTCTAATCTCATTCTCTTCTTGTAAGAATGATTTTGATTTGAATGCTGATTATCAGCGTCAACCTGTAGTGTATGGCGTCTTGGATCCTTCTATGGACAATCAGATATTTATTGTTAATCATACTTTTCTTGGAGATGGATCCGCATTCGATTATGCGCAGGTACAAGACTCCTCAAATTATGAGAATGTTTCGGCGTACATCACATGGAATGATGGAAACAATAGCGTAGAGCTAATGCCTACTATTATTGATGATAAAGATGTGGATGGTGTATTCTTTGCACCCGAACAATTGGTATATCAAGCTCCCACGAGTGATTTTGATTTTGATGGGTCAGAGCGTGTATATAGTCTCAAAGCTATGGCTGACGGTGATTCAATTTTCTCTTCAACCGATGTTACATATATAAAAGCAAGTGACGTATTGACGCCACCGACTTCTATACCATTGTCGTTTGTTTCAACACAGTCCCAGCCCTATGACCCGATATATCGATCAGCTACGATACAGTTTCTGACCGTAAAAAATGCCTTGAGTCATAAGGTTTCTATTCGTTTGAGTTATGATGAGCACTATATAAATGGCGAAACAACCCCTGTCACCACTGAGTTTTTTATCAAAAGCTTAAAGGCCGGTGATGAAGATGGTGGGGATCAGATTGAATTCAATTACAATGGGGAATCTTTTTATCAAACAGTAAAAAACACTGTAAATGAGGATGACAATGTGGATTACAGGTCAATTACAGGATTAGACTTTGTATTCTATGCGTTTGGAACAGACATGAGTAATTATATAGAGATTGTTAACCCTACAACAGGAGTGGGGCAAGCAACACCGTCATTCTCCAATATCAATAATGGCGAAGGGCATGGTATTTTCTCCGCTCGTAGTCAATATGTCAGAATCCTTGAGATGAGTGGAAAAACCATTCAAGAGTTAGTCGAAGGAGATTATACAAGTGCTTTAGGATTTTGCTTTCCGCAAGAAGGGTTTGGTTGTCAATAATTCTAAAAAGTGACTTTCTGTCACATGTTTTATATCATTTTGTCATAAAAATCATCGATTTTTAAAGATATTCACTCGTTTTATGGGCTTGGCACAAATGTTGGCAATGTCTTTTTGAATTAAAAAATTGTAGAACATTACAAAAAGACATTATGAGTAAAATAATCGGTATAGATTTAGGAACCACCAATTCATGCGTATCGGTGATGGAAGGAAATGAACCTGTAGTTATCTCGAATAACGAGGGTAAAAGAACAACTCCTTCAATCGTCGCATTTATAGATGGAGGGGAAAGAAAAATAGGTGATCCTGCAAAAAGACAGGCAATTACAAATCCTACAAAAACGGTATATTCCATTAAGAGATTTATGGGAAATAAATTTAGCGAAGTTGAAAAAGAAATCGCTAGAGTACCCTATCAAGTAGTAAAGGGAGCAAATAATACTCCTAGAGTCAAGATTGATGACAGAGAGTATTCTCCGCAAGAAATATCCGCCATGATCCTTCAGAAAATGAAGAAAACGGCGGAAGACTATCTTGGTATGACTGTTACAGATGCGGTAATTACTGTGCCTGCGTACTTCAATGACTCGCAAAGACAGGCCACAAAAGAAGCAGGTGAGATTGCAGGTCTT
>JAJRRH010000172.1 GCA_024279715.1 Bacteroidota bacterium | reverse complement strand
GCTATGAATGGAGTTTTGTTGATATTGAGAATGTGGCTTGTGTGTAGGCTCCCTTTAGGGATGCAAGGGTGCGGGGGGGAAGGAAGGAAAGATTAGTTTTTGTTTTACGATTTGTGGATTGTTGAAGCCCTCGCGCACCCCCGTCCCCTAAAGGGGTATCCACGCACGGTGGCTCGACTTGTGGCTATTGTGCTATGAATGGGAGTTTTGTTGATATTGAGAATGTGGCTTGTGTTTAGGCTCCCTTTAGGGATGCAAGGGTGCGGGGAGAAAGATAGAGAATGTGGTTCTTAGAATTAAATCCAGAGTAACCAAGTAGCACAGTGATACCACCCTTTCAATTCTTAATTGAACTAATAGAAGTGTAATATTCCCTAATTTTTTCCCTCCCAGTTGAAAAATACCTTGATAAATCACTTTGTAATCCAAAGAATATCATTACATTACAACCGATAATCTGGAGCTCTAAAATCGACCTCCTTTTGCACAACTCAATGAGCCAGGGTAATCTGACACGAATGGTTCAAACCACATAATAAAACAACAATTATTAATTTGAAAAAACCATTATAATGAAAGATTTAAGACAAGACAAGACAAGACAAGACAAGACAAGACAAGCCGTAAGATATTCCCCTTACTGTTAGTTGTAATGCTATTAGCGTATTCTATTGTTAATGGACAGAACAATAGTGGTCAGAGCATAGATGAGAATTTATGGAGATTCGGGGTTAATGACCGATCAAATTTCTTTGAAATGCGTTCCAGTTTCGATTTTTTTATGGAGAGTTATGTAGATAGTCAAGCGCCAGAGAGTGTAAAAAAGGAAGTGAAATACTTTCAAAGATTCATTGCTTTTTGGGAAGGACGTACCGAAACGGAAGATTTAAATACCACAGGCGACTTTGAAACGTATAGTTTGAATTTACTAGATTGGTCAGATATAGCTGCTTGTGAATCCGATGATAACCCTATTCCCTGGCTAGAGATAGGTCCTTATAATTTGGATAAGCATAAGCTAGGAAGAGTAGACTGTGTATGGATGAACCCTGTAAACCCTGATGTTGTATTGGCAGGAACACCAAATTCTGGAATTTTTAGAACAACGAATGGTACGGCAGGCGATGATGTTGTCTGGGAGAATGTGACGGATACGTTACGGCTGCCAGGACTTGGGTGTGCAACAATAGCTGTTGATCCATCCAATAATGACATTATATACGCTGGCACAGGCACCTCTGCTTGGTGGGCGAATGGATTTTATGGTCCTGGGATTATCAAATCTACTGACGGTGGCGATACTTGGATCGTGTTGGATAGTTTTGTCGCCAATTTTTCTGATGTGAAAACGAGAGTGCATATGATCAAAATCAAACCTGGAAATAGTTCTGTTATTTATGCTACAGCAAGAAATGGAGTGTACAAGTCATTGAATTCCGGAGCCACTTGGAATGAGATTACCCCTCCAGGAATGGTTGATAACGAACAGTTTTTTATATCTTTGGAATTTGACTTTAACGATCCTTCCATTTTTTATATCGGGTCAATTAATCCTAATTCTCAAGGAGGAGGAGCAACCATGTGGAGAACTGAAAATGAGGGTTCAAATTGGACGCAGATTCAATTAGAGGATGATGTTGAGAACTCTCCATTTCCGCCAGATAATATAATAGTTGATTTTTATAGTGCGGCGTCACCATGGACTGCAACAGGTAACGAATATAGTGTTGAGCCAGTGGGAACTTCACCTTTTGTATTGGAGGCAGAATTGGTTGCTGTCGCCGCACCTTTTGTACAAAGTGTTTTGGCGGATGGTGCTGAGTTTTTTTTTACAGTCGAGGGTGTGATTCCTGTTGGGTGTAGGCTGGATATTGTGACAGTAGATATTGATGGTAATGAGCTGCAAACGTTTTATTCAACGAATGGATTCGTAAATGTAGAGTTGATTATTGATATCAATGAGTGGCAATTAATTGAGGGTTTTCCCGATGAGATACATTTTATAGTAACTAAAAACAGTAACTACTTGGCAGGGACAAGTGTTGTGTTGGAGAATCCATTTCTGCATCCATTGCCTGCTGAATTTGAGATTAATTCTCCAAAAGGAAACGTTGTTTATGCTAGTTATTCCGGTAGTTCAAGCTCTCATGTTTTGTTTTTCAAATCCGAAAATCGCGGTGATGATTGGGAGTATATTACTGAAACATCTTCTTCAGGTTTTTTCTATGTAAAAGCTGGCCTTGGAAGATTTGGATTCGAAGTTACCGATGATAATACAAATCATTTCTACTCAGCGGGAAATATAGTTGGAGAATATGATGGAACGAGTTGGAACAACATGCATCCTTATTCCGCTAATGAAAATACTCATGCTGACGTTAGATATTTAACGATGTATAAGTATAACAATCAAGATATTCTTTTAGCAGGTAATGATGGCGGTGTCAGTATTGCTTATGACGGTACTTGGCAGAGTTTGAATGGGGAGAAATTTGGCGCCAATTTAATATATGATGTGGGAACTTCAGAACTAGAAACCGATCGTTATGTTTTAGGGTTGCAAGACAATGGAACGATGTTTTATGAAGAAGGAGATTGGACAAATATAGGTGGTGGTGATGGAGGTGGCAGTGCTATAGATCCGTACGATCCTAATATTGTTTTTCACAGTGCAGGTGGTGGTGAATTGAGAAAGAGATATAATACCGTTACCGGTAATATGACAAATTTGGGTGTGGGGGTGAATATTGGTAGGAGTTATAAAATGCCAATCACGCCAGATCCGTATAATGAGGGGGTTTTGTTTATTGGGTCGAATAGTGGATTGGTAAAAAAAACGTATAATGATTTTGTAAACTCTAGTTCTGGTCCAAGCTCCCTTGTGGGTAGTTCGGCTGACTTGAACTCTAGAGGCAGGGTGTATGATATTGATTTTTGTAATGATGAAGTAATGTATTATACTACCCTTGCTGGTTTATGGGGTGATGGAACAAATATTTATAGGTCTGATGATAGTGGGGATAGTTGGTCTGATATATCAGCAAACAATCTAGCGTCGCAATATTTTGGACCTTCTTCAGTTTTGGCAGAGCCTAACAATCCCTCCAGAGTTTGGACTTCGCATATGGGATTGCCTAATGGAATTGGTCATTTGAGAGTTATGATGAGTGCTGATGCTGGAGATACTTGGGTTTCTTGGAGTAAGGGATTGCCTGCTGTTCCTGCAAATGATCTGGCATATCAAGAAGGGGCAAATAATCTATATCTCGGGACTGATGTGGGTGTTTACTATCGCCATCGTGACGATCCAGTAAACGGTATCGGATGGCAATGCTTTAATTCTGGATTGCCTGTGTGTTTGGTTAATGATGTGGATGTCATAAATTGCTCACAGGAACTGGTGATATCTACCTATGGCAGGGGTGTTTGGACAACAGATTTATTGCCAAACGTTAGCGGTGATCTAATAATAAATACTGACCAGACATGGTCTGGACAGGTCAATCAATACTCTAATATTATCATAGAAGATGGTGTGATGTTGACAATTACAGGAACTCTATCTATGGCAGAAGGAAAAACAATTACCGTAGAAAAAGGTGGGAGACTAACTGTGAATGGAGGGACAATCACCAATGGTTGTGGAAAACTATGGGGCGGTATCTATGCTGAGGGCGGCACCAATGGACAAGCAGGCTCAGACCCTTCAGGCAAGGTGAGTGTCATAAACAACTCCGAAATTTCTTATGCCCGTTCGGCGCTCAATAATTTTATTCAAAATGACGATGGCGGAATAAGTTGGAGCTCCACAGGGGGGCGTTTGTATAGTCAGGATTCTAAATTTCTGAATAACAAACGAGATACACAATTTATAAAATATCAAAATGAGAATAGCGCAGGGAACCCGATAGCCGATTATAGCCGATTTGATCGATGTGATTTCATAGTAAATGATGAATACGTATCAGAAGAAGGAGTAATACCAAGCGCTACAATATACCGTTGTGAGGGGATTAGATTTCGAGCTTGTGATTTTGTTGATAATAGATCAGATATGCTACCAACCGCACGAAGGATAGGGGTGTTGGTCTCGAAAGGGTCAGCAAGGATAGATAAAAACTTTACTTGCAATACCTGTCCGGTAGTGCCCTCAACCTTTACCAATATGTATAAAGGGGTAGAGGTGCTTGGCAGTGGAAGTGCATTATTCAATACGCATGTAAAAAACTCAAAATTCAAAAATTGCTGGCGAGGGGTTTACCTATGGAGCAATGCCAATACCGAGATAGTACTCAATGACTTTGAGGTGACACCATACCCAAATACTGCAGTCAATGACTTTCCTGTGGGCGTGTATCTTCACTCCAAGGTAAGTGATTATATCGTTGAAGAGAATAATTTCTATCCTATCGTAAACAGTACTGGGCCTATGCAAGGTAATTCTATAGGGGTTGTTGCAAATACTGGTGTGGAAAATAATGAAGAGATTTACCGAAATGATTTTAAACATCTCTCCGTAGGCTTTGAATCTATTGGGAAGAATAAGTTGACTGATAATTACACTTATTCTGGCATCAGAATAAAATGCAACAATTTCACCGATGACCGAAGAGACATGTACTTAGTGAAAGGCAATGATGTCTATAATCAATATGGAATAGCCAATAACCAAGGAACTGCAAGTACTGATGAATTGGCGTTTAATACTTTTGCTGTAAATGATACGTATATAAATATAGATAATGAACTGAATCAATTTACAGACTTAGGCGCATTCACCTATGTGTACTCCCAAAATGTAATAGAAGAAGAACCTACGGTGAATTATTATGTGTTTCCTTCGATTTTGACGAATGTGTTTTTGATTTATTCAGATCAAGGTGATATATTAAAATGTCCATCTAATTTTGGAGTTATTGACATAGTCTTAGGAAAGGATAAAAAGGAATCTGCCATAGCTTCTGGCATTCAGAAAGAAAATGAAATGGCGCAAGTGTTGGATGGTGGAGATACCGAAGGATTGCAAACAGATGTGTCGTTAACTACAGATACTGAGGCTTGGAAGCGATATATGGAATTAATGTCCAAATCAGGATACATCACCGAGCCCGTATTAGAAGAACTGACCGCCAATGAAAATGGATTTACCAAGGCGATGACACGAAATGTATTGGTAGCGAATCCACATTCTGCCAAATCCTTAAAAGTGACTGAGGCGCTTGACTTACGTTCTGACCCTTTGCCCGAATATATGCGTGAGCAAATAAAAATGGGATTGACACAGATCTCGACCAAAGAATTCCTAACGATGCAAAGAGATAGGTACAAGTTAAATCAAGATAATGTAGTCCAAAGGATGTATCATACCTTATTAAAAGACAGCATACCTACAGATAGTATGCAGACATTTATTGACATATTGTCAGGCAATGACGACATGCGTTACGACTATAAGTTGGTAGAACTATACGATGCCGTAGGACAAGATTATCTTGGTGATGCCTTGCTAAATGCCATGGAGAATTATGATGTCCCCTTAGTGAAATTAGATGAACTTGGGCGGTATAAATCATTTCGAGCATTGATGAAACAATGGGCGATTGATGGTGAAAATGAAATGGCGTTGGATGAAGCAGATTTACAGGTTTTAGAAGGCTACGCAGAGTTCAATGACAAAGCAAGCGCACAAGCCATTACCATCCTGCGAATGAATGACGCTATCGCCATCGAAGAGCCGGTATTTATCAATGAAGATGATAAGAAGCTAGAGTCGATGAAACCAAGGAAAGAACAAAGTCAATTGGGGAATTTAGGCAACGGTGAATTAAGCCTATATCCCAACCCGGCAGATGACTATTTCACTGTGCAGTATCGGATAGATGAAGTGTTTCAAGAAGCGAGGTTGCGTGTAATAGATGTAAAAGGCGTTGTGGTCCACGACCAAAAACTACCTTTTGAAGAAGATCAAATAATAATAAAGAGATCAGTAGCGTTAACATCAGGTATTTACCAATGTGAACTAAGCTTGGAAGGTAAAATTTATTTAGTTCAATCAATAGTACTAAGATAGATGAAACGGTACATTGTTATATTATTTGCATTCTTGAGCATCCTTGACTTGGATGCTCAAGAATACTTTTTTAATTATGTTGGTGGATGGACGAATAACTATAGTATTGAATTGGATGATGGATATTTGTTAATGGGGAGAGGTTTTACGGAACAAGGTGTTTTTAGGTATGAATTATTTTTCAATGAAATTTCTAACAACGGAGTGTTAATTGACACGGTAGTGTATCAATGGGAACTAGCAGAATCTACAAGTAGTCAAGGACAGAACAATTCTCAAACTACCGTATTTATAGATGAAAATAATTATGTTACAACGGTTAGCATAGGATATGACCTTGGTGATAGTGAATCACATTGGGAAGCGGGATTGTTAAATTATAATATTAACACACAAGAATTTTCGGTAATTAGTGAAACCACAAACAATATCTACACTGTTTATTACTCATTAACCCATCCCAATGACAGTACTCTATTAGTGGGCGCAAGACTATTTGACGATGGTGAATTAGAAGAAAAGATATTACTATACGATATGGACATGTCAGGGAACGAGCGATGGCATAAGATTTTTTATGAAGGATGCGCTTATTGTCTCATGGAGCCCCGTCAAATCCTCCCCTTAAACAACGGCAACATAGCTTACCTGTATGATTTCATCACGGAGGAGAATTTACTTGCTTATCACGAACGTGAACGAGCGGTGATAGTCATCGTTGATGGAGAGACGGGGGAGCAGATAGGCGATCCGATATACCCAGGCGATGAGGAGAATTATCGGATATGCGCGGGGGGTATGGTGGAGTTGGATAATGGTGATTTGATGGTGAGTTATACGGATCCGTATTATTATGATGAGGACGGGGAGTGGCACTTTAATCAATCGGGTGTTGTACATGTTGAGAGATATTCTCAAGATGGAATATTGCAATTTGCACAAAGTTTTATTGATGAAATACCTACAAGTGTTAGTGTAGATAATACCGGTTTTTATTTGTACCGAGTAACGCAAATGCAATGGTTAGACGATGGCAATATTCTTATTTCAGGTACAACAGGTTACGGGGGGTTGTTATTGAAGATAAACTCAAATGTAGAGCTGATATGGTTTAGAGAGCACTTCCCTCACGCATACGAAGACAATGAATCCTGGGTAACATGGTACACCCGAATTTACCATGTCCTCCCAACCAGTGACGGAGGCTTTATGTGTACGGGAGAATACGTCAACCATCCCGGACAATTATACCCCGAAGGCATCCAATCCGCCATCGCCCTAAAAGTCGATCAATACGGCTGCCTAGAAGAAGGTTGCCAGGTGGGCATATTTGAGCAATCAATGGAGCATTTAGAATTGAATGTATATCCCAATCCAAGTACAAGTATATTTCAAATAGAACTGCCCAATGAAAATGAAGTTTATAGCCTAAAAGTCTATAATATGATAGGAGAGGAGATACGGCAAGCATTAAATGTTCGTGGTTTTGAATATATATTGGATATGTCGGGTGTGGCTGCGGGAGTATATTTGTTGCAGATGATGGGTGCAGATGGAGTGGTTTATGTGGAGCGTATTGGGGTTGAGGATTGATTTTTTAGGGAGGTATGAAGAGGCGTAAGGATTCTTATTTGAGCCAAGGCAATGCCTTGGTGGTACTGCATGAGTTGGTGGGTTGATAAGCCCTTGCACACCCCCGTCCCCTAAAGGGGTGTCCACGCACGGTGGCTCGACTTGTGGCTATTGTGCTATGAAATGGGAGTTTTGTTGGTATTGAGAATGTGGCTTGTGTGTAGGCTCCCTTTAGGGATGCAAGGGTGCGGGGAGGCGG
>JAJRRH010000171.1 GCA_024279715.1 Bacteroidota bacterium | reverse complement strand
GCGAAGATGGAGGAATGGACGGGAAGGTATAAAAGCTGGCGAGATTTCGTATTCAATAGTTACCACAGTCGATTGATGGAGATGTTTGAGACTTTTGACAGTATTGCTTTTATGAAATTGGATGAAAGACTTCTGAAGTACTTAAGGGACAAGGCTATGGTCAATAGCGACGAATATTTACATAATACTCATCAGGAAATTGCTATGGAATTGAATACTTCTCGGGTCGTTGTTTCTAGGCTTTTGAAGAAACTGGAAAACCAAGGGAAGATTGAATTGTTTCGGAATAAGATTCGCGTGGTGGCGTTGTAAGGAAGATTTCAATCTTAGAGACTTCTTACTGCGCTTGGATACTCCATACAATAATGTCACCCTTTCAGGGTTTGGATTTGCGGTTGGATTTTTCTACAATAATGTCACCCCTTCAGGGTTTGGATTTGCGGTTGGATTTTTTTCTACAATAATGTCACCCCTTCAGGGTTTGGATTTGCGGTTGGTTTTTTTCTACAATAATGTCACCCCTTCAGGGTTTGGATTTGGGGATGGGGTTTTTCTACAATAATGTCACCCCTTCAGGGTTTGGATTTGCGGTTGGGGTTTTTCTATAATAATGTCACCCCTTTGGGGTTTGGATTTGCGGTTGGGGGTTTTTCTACAATAATGTCACCCCTTTGGGGTTATTTCCTCGTCTGGAAACTCAATGCTCAAACCCTAACTCAAACCGTCTTCCTACTTCTTCTGTGTCGATCTAAATGATGGTTTTGAATTGAACTTTGTCCGTTATTGGGGATGCATTACTGCATTATTACATTATCACATTCAAGCATTATAGCATTCATTCCACAACCCCATCCAGCCATTCAAGCATTCATTCCGCATCCCAACCAGCCATTTAAGCATTCATTCCGCATCCCAACCAGTCATTCAAGCATTCATTCCGCATCCCAACCAGTCATTCAAGCATTCATTCCGCATCCCAACCAGCCATTCAAGCATTCATTCCGCATCCCAACCAGCCATTCAAGCATTCATTCCGCATCCCAACCAGCCATTTAAGCATTCATTCCGCATCCCAACCAGTCATTCAAGCATTCATTCCAAACCCCAACAAGCCATCAATTTATCTTTCGCGCTCTAAACTCTCCATTGCCTACTATAATCTCTTGAATATCATCAAAGTCATCCGGATTATGGTACACCCCTATAAAAGAGAATGCCCCTTCAATATAGTCTGCCGATTCATTTGTAATCGTCACTTCTCCATTTGGATATAAAAGTCCGTCAGAGCTGCTGGCAAGATACACAACACTTTCATTAGCTGAGTTTGAAAAGGACATTGAATAAGTGGTTAAGTTGTTATCTTCGACTTCTGAATCGGTTTGAATCAATCTGGTAATCCCGATTGTATATCCACTATTATCATCTATTAAATGGATGCTTGTAGTAACCTGATTAATAGTCTCAATATTTAGCTCAACCGTAACTGCATAAGCGTCTGTTGCATTAAAATTAACGTCCTCTATTTGTGCTGTTGCATAACTATTATTCCCACCAAGGCCACTGCCGCCACCTCCTATAGCTGGCTCCTCTTTTTTACAAGAAGTGCTACTCATTATTAGGGCTAATAGCAGAATTAAAATATTATTATTTTTCATAATTTATTATTTTTTTGTTGTTATCTATTAGGGTCAAAACTACTACGCATACCAGCACTAACCTACGATAAATCGTGGGCTTTAGTAATTGGTAGGATTCCATGATTCATTTGATTCATGACCATGATTTTTTGGCAGTAACATGCATTTAGTGAAAAAAATTGCTACATTTAACCCGAATAGAACAAACAACCTTGTTGTCATTATTGGATAGGGCGTTTTTTTTTATTCAAAATTAACTACGTAAAACAAAACATCTTATGGATTATATCTATCAACCGTGGCCCTGGTATGTTACTGGACCACTGATTACCTTCGTCATGTTCTTACTTTTTTATTTTGGCAGGCGCTTTGGAGTGTCTTCCAATCTTGAATCTATGTGTGCTATAGGAGGCATGGGTAATTTCGTGGATTTTTTCAAATTCGATTGGAAGAAGAATACCTGGAATCTCTTATTTGTGGTAGGCACCATAATAGGAGGCTTTATCAGTTATCAATGGCTTACTCCAGATGTAACAGTAGCTATTAGCCCAGAGACGATTCAGGATTTATCGGAATTGGGTTTTCAAAATGCCGGGTCGAAGTATCTGCCGGATGAGATCTTTGGAAGCGAAACGATACTTAGTCTCAAAGGCTTTTTTATCTTGCTTGTGGCTGGTCTTCTAGTTGGCTTTGGTGCTCGATATGCAGGAGGATGTACCTCTGGTCATGCTATAGTAGGACTTAGTAATTTAGAAATTCCTTCGCTCATTTCCGTCATTGGCTTCTTTATTGGAGGATTAATTATGACTTGGATTTTTTTACCCTTAATTTTTTAACCTATGAAAAACATTAAATTCTTAATTATTGGTGTGTTGTTCGGAATTATTCTGAGTAAGGGAGAGGTGATATCTTGGTATCGAATATATGAGATGTTCAAATTTCAATCCTTTCACATGTATGGTATTATCGGATCGGCAGTAGTCTTAGGAGCTATATTGTTTCAATTGTTCAATAAAGGGATGATAAAATCCTTCGATGGGCAACAGATAAATATTCCACCAAAGAAAAAAGGCTTTTCGAGAAACATTATAGGCGGGATCATTTTTGGATTGGGATGGGCTCTCGCTGGTGCATGTCCTGGTCCGATGTTCATATTGCTTGGCAGAGGAGCTGTCGCTCTTCTTGTAGTTATCCTTGGCAGTTTGATAGGAGTAACCATGTATCATTCGGTAAAGAGCAAGATACCGCATTAAGCTGTTTATTTGAACAAAAAAAATTGACATCTTTGAAAATAAGGAGTGGCTTAATGGGCTATAAAATTGTGAATTAGTAAATCACTAGACATTGATTATTTTTAGAGGCAACCCATTGCCCTTGAAGGACTTACCCTGTATTACCCACATTTAAAAAAAAATAATAACTTTGAACCTTTCTAAAACCAAACTAAATAAATGAACTACGGCTTTATTATTGACAATCGAAAATGTATTGGTTGTCACGCCTGTACTACTGCCTGCAAATCGGAACACGATGTCGCAGTCGGCGTAAACAGAACCTACGTAAAACAAGTAGAAAAAGGACGATTTCCGGATACCCGAAGGGTGTTTTCCGTCATGCGATGCAACCACTGTGAGGATGCACCATGTGTTGAGATTTGCCCTGTGGAAGCATTATTTACAAGAGAAGATGGTATCGTTGATTTCGACAATAACCGCTGTATTGGATGTAAATCTTGTATGCAAGCATGTCCTTATGATGCGCTATACATTGACCCAGTAAACAATACCGCTGCGAAGTGCAACTATTGTGCGCACCGAATAGACGTAGGTCGTGAGCCTGCTTGTGTGACGGTATGTCCTGAGCATGCCATTATCGCTGGAGACATGGACAATCCGAATACGGAGATTGCTCACCTGCTGGCACGAGAGCAAGTGATCGTGAGAAAACCGGAGAAAGGCACTAAGCCCAATCTATACTATATAGATGGCGACCAGGGTTCGTTAGATCCGGAAGCAACAGACAAATCAGGTCCAGGCCTATGGAATTCACAAGCCCGTGGAGTAGGTCACTATGCCAAAGCTGCTGAAAAAATGATGGGGACAAATGACGATGTCGATTTACTTCAAATGACTATTGACAATGAACTTCAAGCAGCCTATCAAAAAAAGGATAGTGAGAATCCAAACTATATAGATGTATTGAATGGAAAAGCAAGAAGAGTATATGACACTCCTGACAAAGGTATTCTTTGGGGCTGGGAAGTGTCTGCATACGTGATGACAAAAGCCATCGCTGCAGGTGCTTTTATTATTCCGTTTATCGCCATGTTAATGGGTTATGAACTTTCTGACACCACCAAGTTGTGGTCGGCAGGAATATCATTGGTCTTCTTATCGTTGACAGGATTATTCTTAGTGATGGACTTGGATAGACCGGATCGTTTTTTAAATGTATTGCTCCGTCCACAATGGAATTCATGGTTAGTGAAAGGTGGATATACCATTACTATTTTTGGACTACTCGTTTCTATATGGGGAGCGATGACACTGTTTGATATTCATGTGGGTGAAACCGTATTGATGTGGGTCATAGCATTTTTTGCAGTAATGTTAGCGATATATACTGCCTTTCTTTTTGCCCAAGCCAAAGGCCGAGATTTCTGGCAAAGCCCTTCTCTTGCTCTTCATATGCTTGTACATAGCGTGATGGCAGGAGCGGCAATATTTGCTCTTGTATCTCTTTTTACTGGTATGGAAAACTGGATGGGAATATTGAAGATGACGATGATTCTAGCATTGGTAGTGAATCTATTTACGATGATTACCGAACTGACGATGACACACCCTTCGACAGCTGCACATACGGTAGTGGAGATGATTACCAAAGGTCGGTACAAAAATCTATTTTGGATGGTGGTCGTGCTTATCGGAAATGTAACACCACTATTAATTTTGCTTATCGCTCCTAGCGCTACGACGCTGGTAATTGCTGCAGTACTAGTGCTTATAGGCATCTATGCGACAGAGAAAATATGGATAGAGGCACCACAAAGAATACCATTGGCTTAATCAATACGTATCAAAAAAATTAGAAAAAATGGGATATAAGAAACCATCATTTATAGAAGGTATAGCAGAGAAATTAGGAATCATTCCTGACCTGCACAAAGAGAAATATCAAGAATTTGATCAAGACATGCGTCACTTCACAGATGAGGAAGTGGCATCTATGTACGAGAACTTTCCTCCCCCTGAGAAGTGGGATAATTGGGTAGAGTATGATCCAAAGTCGTGGCCCAAGAAAGTAAAAAAAACGTATCAGATTATTCCTACCACCTGTTTCAATTGTGAGAGTGCGTGTGGACTTACTGCCTTTATTGACAAAGAGACGAACAAGGTGATGAAATTTGAGGGCAACCCTCACCATCCTGGAAGTAGAGGGCGAAATTGTGCCAAGGGCCCTGCTACTATCAACCAGATCAATGATCCCGATAGAATTCTTTTTCCTTTAAAAAGAAAAGGCAAACGTGGAGACGGAGATTGGGAACGAATTTCTTGGGATGAGGCATTAGATACCATCGCAGTAAGGATCAGAAATGCGATAAACGAAGGGCGACAAAATGAAATAGCCTATCACGTAGGACGACCAGGACATGAGAAATTCATGAACTGGATTCTTCAAGGATGGGGTATTGATGGCCACAATTCGCATACAAATATATGTTCCTCAGGCGCTCGATTTGGGTACAATATATGGTACGGATATGATAGACCATCGCCAGATCACTCTAATGCAAAATTCATTTTATTGATTTCTGCTCACTTGGAATCAGGACACTATTTCAATCCGCATGCGCAAAGAATTATAGAGGGCAAGATGAAAGGTGCAAAGCTGGCGACGATGGATCCGAGGCTTTCCAATACGGCATCTATGTCTGACTACTGGCTACCATCCTACCCTGGTACGGAGGCTGCCGTTCTATTGGCTATGGCATTGATTATTCTTGAAGAAGGACTGTACAACAGAGAATATCTTGAAAACTGGACCAACTGGAAGCAGTACTTAAACGAATTACATCCCAACAAGGAAGTTACCTTCGAGAATTATATCAAGGGGATGATTGAAGAACATAAGGAATTCACTCCTGAATTTGCTGAGGCTGAATCTGGAGTTAAGGCAGATATGATCGTTACCATTGCTAGGCAAATTGGTGAAGCTGGCGAACGCTTTGCTTCGCACAATTGGCGATCTGCTGGTGCTTCCAATCTCGGGGGATGGGCTGTTGCTAGATGCTTGCATTACCTTACGGTATTGACGGGAGCTGTAGGTGCCAAAGGAGGTACTTCCCCTAACTCATGGAATAAATTTAGTCCTACCCAACCTAATGCCCCGAAACCACAAAAGGTTTGGAATGAAATACATTTCCCAAAAGAATATCCATTGGCATTTTTTGAAATGAGCCAACTCCTGCCCCATTTCTTGAAAGAAGGAAGAGGGAAAATGGACGTGTATTTCTCTAGAGTATTTAATCCAGTATGGACCTATCCTGATGGATTTACCTGGATGGAAATGTTTAATGATGAGTCCAAGATTGGTCTTCACACTGCTTTAACTCCTACTTGGAATGAAACGGCCTTTTATGCTGATTTCGTGCTCCCTATGGGTTTAGCGTCAGAGCGTCATGACATTAATTCGTATGCTACTCATGGGGGTACTTGGATTGCTTTTAGGCAACCAGTATTGCGGGAAGCAGCAAGAAGAAATGGCAAACCAGTAGAGTTTACTTACGAAGCCAATCCTGGAGAAGTATGGGAAGAAGATGAATTCTGGATAGAGCTATCGTGGCGTATCGATCCAGATGGCAGTATGGGTATTCGTAAGCATTTTGAATCACCATATCGTCCAGGAGAGAAGATTACTATTGATGAGTATTATCAATATATATTTGAGCGAGTACCTGGCTTGCCATCTGCGGCAAAAGAGCTTGGGATTACCGAACTACAATACATGCAGAAATTTGGCTCTTTTGAAATAGAAAAAGGAGAGTCCTACAAAAAGAATGAAACACCCTTAACGGAAGATGAACTTAAAGATTCTACGGTAGATTCTGAAACAAATGTCATCCGTAAAAATGGAAAAGACATCGGGGTGATGGTCAATGGAAAAGCCGTACTAGGCTTCCCTACCCCGTCACGATTGAATGAATATTACTCCCAAACGATGGTTGATTGGAAGTGGCCTGAATATGCTACTCCACGATATATCAAGAGTCACATCCATAATGATAACCTAGACAAATCTAAAGGAGAATATGTACTAGTACCAACCTTTAGACTGC
This sequence comes from Bacteroidota bacterium, assembly GCA_024279715.1. GTDB lineage: Bacteria > Bacteroidota > Bacteroidia > Flavobacteriales_D > JABDKJ01 > JAJRRH01. The sequence goes on along the minus strand of JAJRRH010000171.1, from coordinate 1,348 downwards.
CAACATTGATTCACACACGGTCGGGTAATGCCAAATGGCTTGTAGAAATATCTAACCGTAATCCGATATGGATGCATCCTGATGATGCGGCTAAGTGGGGATTCAAAACTGGAGATCTAGTGAAAATGAATACCGACATTGGATATTTCATTGACAAGGTATGGGTAACCCAAAGCATGAAGCCAGGCGTAGTAGCTTGCTCGCATCATATCGGAAGGTGGAGAAGAGAGCAGGACAAAACAGGGAATCGTTGGGCAACAAATACCGTCCACATCGAAGGGGATGGCAACGGAGGTTGGAAGATGAATACGATTGCAGGTATTGCGCCATTCGATTCTGAAGACGGGGACTCCAAGCGTATCTTCTGGAAAGATGGTGGTGTACATCAGAATATCACCCATGCCGTACATCCTGATCCTATTAGCGGTATGCACTGCTGGCACCAACGTGTACGTATAGAGAAGCCTGCACCTGGAGAAAAATATGGAGACATCTTTGTGGACACGAATAAGTCGCATGAGATATTTAAGGAATGGCTGGCGATGACTCGTCCCGCACCTGGTCCTAACGGAGAGAGAAGGCCATTATGGTTTAAGCGAGCATTTACGCCTGACAAATCACCTGGGGGTTGTTATTATGTTCCCGAGGGTGAGGAGAGTTGTTAGATTCTGACATTTATTGATTTTAGAAAGAGGGGATAATTATCCTCTCTTTTTTGTTTCTATCCGACACTCCGTAGAAATTCGTTCTATTTGCCTTATTTAACCCGAAAATTCATCCATTTTTCAGCGATTAAGTAACACCTGCAAGTTTGGGTGTTTCTAAATCGGGGGTTACCCGCTTTTCTTCCTACCACCTAGCTCGCAGTTCTGCTGAGCTTGTCGAAGTATTCATACAATACAATTGGTTATTGTAGGTATAAAGTGGGTTAACCATAGCGGTGCTAGGCTAAAATTAGTGAAGAAACATGTTTTATTGTAGTTTGAACTCTCATAACAAAATCCCGATGCATAATTCGGTTCAACAGAAGCGAGAACTTTATCTTATGGCAGAAACTCACGTTGACGTATCACAATGTTTGGTTTTTACGGAGGTTGCTTTGTCCTAAACCTGAAGAACGTAGAAGGGGTTTTTATGGGGCATACTAACCTACTTGGTTACCAAAACCTAGTTGATATAGGATGACTTAGTCGGGATTATCCATTCATATCAATACCACCTCGAAAAGCTTTCGCCATAATGATCTTCATCTCGCCAATACCTCTCCCGTTCGGCTTGTTGCTCAGGAGTGGCTTCAGGCGTAGGAAATGTACTTTTGTAGAGTGGCGGTGGAAATCCCTCTGCTTTT
>JAJRRH010000170.1 GCA_024279715.1 Bacteroidota bacterium | reverse complement strand
TCAAGCGCAAGTGGTGAATAACTTCGGGCTGAGAGCACCATCAGCATTTTTACAAGGCCCAGGCAGTAGACCTATATATACCAATGATGATAGGGTATTGGTATTCGGTGCGCCAACCAATGCATACGTGTTTACAAATGTAGAAGGTGGCCGCTCATACAATGCAACTTTTGCAATTGAGAAAAGTTGGGAAAACAACTTCTTTAAATTTGCATATAACTTCCTTGATGCTACTGACGTGATGTCAATTGATGCAGAAATATCTTCAGATGCTTACGATAGAAACCCTGCCAATGTGAACAATACAAACCAGTCGTTGTTGTCGCCGTCTTTATACGGGAATAAACATAGATTCGTTGGGGTAGCTTCTAAGCGTATGCCTTGGAAAAATAAGAGACACGCTACAACAGTAAGTTTATTTACAGAATATGTTCAAGGGAATAGATATAGCTACACTTACTCTGGGGATATCAATAATGATGGGTCTGGATTGAATGACCTAATATATATACCTACTGTAAATGAAATTCAACAGATGAATTTCTCGGGGGACACGGATGAGGAAAGAACAGCGCAAATGATAGGGCTGAATAACTATATAGCTCAAGATAGTTACCTATCTGCTAATAGAGGTTCTTTTGCAGAAAAATATGGTGCTCTTGCACCTTGGAGAAGTACAATGGATGTGAGAATTCTTCAAGATATAGGACTTGGTAACGAAAACAAGGATACTAGACTTCAATTGAGTCTCGATATTCTTAACTTCGGCAACCTTCTAAATTCAAATTGGGGATTAAGAAAGACGGCAACCAATACTTCATTGGTGCAGCCAATTGCTGTAAGTGTTGATTCTGATGGTGCGCCAACATATACTTTTGATACAGACTTACAAGAAACATTCTTCAATGACTTTAGTTTCGTCAGTAGATGGAGGATGCAACTTGGTGCTAGAATAATTTTCTAGTCACTACGATATCTAGTTATGAAAAGGGCAGTTCTTGATTTATTCAGGAGCTGCCTTTTTTGATAAAAAAAATCGCATTACAACTAAAGTGTAATGCGATTCTTAAAATCATTAAGGTGCTTTTATTGGTATAGATTCTTGATTCTATCACTCAGATTGGTATAGTCGTGATAGTTTGTTAGGTTTAAGATACTTTGATGATCTTTTGTCTTATCTACTAACGATTCTGGATTTCTACGACTTGTAACGATTAAATCTGCCCATTCGATAAGTTCATTTTCATTGTCATTAACATACCTCACAACTCCTGCATTTTCGATACGCATATTTTCCAAGTTCAAATTTGGATCGAATATTTTTATCTCCACTTCCTCATTTAGTAATGATTTTGCAAGGAATAATAAAGGACTTTCTCTCACGTCATCCGTATCATGCTTGAAGGTGAGTCCGTGTACTAGTATTTTTTTCTTTCCATAGGACATTACTTTTTCATGCAATCTTGCCTGGTGTTGAACATTACTTTGGTACATTCCTTTAAAGAAAGGCACTTCCATATCCACCATGTTACCTAGGTTACCAATGGCTCTTACCTCTTTTGGAAGACAAGATCCACCGTAAGGCAAGCCGGGTTTAAGGTAGTTCGCAGATACATTTAAGATGTCATCCATCATGAATATCTCATTTGCTTTTTTCACATCTACGCCAAATTTTGCTCCAAGAGAATAAATTTCATTGGCAAAAGCTACTTTTGTCGCGTGATAGGCGTTGTCTGCATACTTTATAAATTCAGCAGTACGGTAATTAACATATTTCAATGGCACCTCTTCACTAAAATTAAATACTTCCTCGATAGCATTATTTAGTATAGAGTCGTCTTTACATCCTATCACGATTCTCCGACATTCAAAAAAGTCTTTTACAGCAGACCCTTCACGGAGAAATTCAGGCAAGAATAGAACTTCCATCAGTTTGTTATTCTCTCCAAGAATTCGATCCACTTCAGGCATAATTTTCTCTTCAATAGTGCCGGGAGGTATGGTGCTTCTAAAAACAAGTGTGTATTTCTTATCGAATTTCTTAACAAGTTGCGCTATCTCTATGACAGTGTTGATGCAATAACTAAGGTTGACATATCCTTCAGGGCTACTAGGTGTGCCCACACAAACGAGTGCCATCTCAGTGTTTTCAACCACCATGGATGCATCGGTCGAGGCTTTGACTCGTCCTTCGGCATGTGCAGACTGCAATAGTTCGTCCACTTGCGGTTCATGGATAGGGCTTCTCCCTTCCGCTATTTGCGATACTTTATGTGGCTTGATGTCACAGCCATACAAGGTGTGACCAAGTTTTGATAGACAGGCGATATTTACTACCCCTACATATCCTAATCCAAAAACTGATATATTCATAATACTGATTTATATAATTCTACTGTTCGTCTTGCAATTTCTTCCCAGGAATATTCTTGGGCAAATTGGTGACATTTTTCTTTTAAAATATTTTTTTCTTCTAACGATCTATCTGCAAAATTATGCAAAGCTGTTTTGGCGCTTTCAACATCTCCCTCGGGGTATAATGTGACGGTGTCCTTGTGGTCATCATACTCAGTCATGCCAAGATCTGTCGCTACTAAAGGACAACCAAGTGCAAACCCATCCATCACAGCGTTACTAGCGGCAATACCAAGTATAGGTAAAAACTGAACGTCATTTTCTAAATACAACATGTACATCTGGTCATCGCTTACGTCATCATGATATGTAAGATTGGGGTAGTCAGAGAGTTTTGCTCGGTACTCCAGATCGAGTTTACGATTGATAAGGGTGAATTCAAACATAGGACATTCTTTCACTACTTTGAAGTAAAAATCCCAATCTCTTTGCCAATTTCCAACCGTGATGATCTTGTGGGTATCTTTGACAATTGTATATCCTTCGTAAAAGGGCAAAAGTCTATCGATATGTATACCCAATGGGATGTGGTGAATTTTCTCCTCAGGCATTACCTTCTTGAGAACCTCTATCTGATTGGGACTCGTTACGATAGCCGCAGATAATGACTTGAATCTATTGCGATTCATTTTATGGGTAAAACTTGCAATTCGCCCTCTCAAGTCACCTTGTATCACATCTCTCTCCAATAATTCTGGGGTCTGATGAAAAGTACCAACGATAGGTACGTTGTATAGTCGGGCGCTGAATCGAAAAAATTCGTCCGCATACAGGTGATGAATTAAATGAATGTCTTTTCGATATTTAAGACCAGCAAACTCATAAGGCCAGCAGTAATTATTCATATAGGCTTTCTGCTTCACCTCGGCACGTTCATTCACTCCTATGACCGCATAGGGTTTGGTATATTTCAATATCTGCTTATAT
>JAJRRH010000169.1 GCA_024279715.1 Bacteroidota bacterium | reverse complement strand
TGGATTGCGTGAGTTTGTATTGATGCAGGAAGTGTATGTGTTAATGATACGCCTCACATAGAGTTCGAAAACGAATCATTGTTTTGATAATTGCGACAAAAGCACAATATATGCAAGTTTCCATTGTAGTAGAAAATTCATTAAACAATCGAAACATATTTCACAAAATACTTTTCATGCTTAAATTATCAAAACTTTACCTTGATATTCCTAAAAAAAATCTATTCTACACTTTGTATACCGATCACCGTATTTCTAGGGTAATACTACTTATCTGTTAATCGTCGTGTAATATTTCTGTAGTCTTTTGGAAAACCAAATCATTGGAAACAAAAAAAACTGAATCACACATTCAGCGATTCAGTTTCATTTATTCAGGTATTGTAAGAATTATAACTTCTAGCCATCAAGACTGCCAAAAACTTTTTTTAATAAATCAGTAACCCGAGCTGCAGGGTCTTTTCTAATTTGCTTTTCCTCTTTTGCCATCATCACAAATAATCCTTCGATGGCTCTTTCAGTGACATACTCTTCGAGGTTAGGATTTACTTGACTTCCGCCCGTCAACATTGTCGCAGTATTGTAAGCTTTTGCTATCGGTTCCCATTTGCTAGTAAGCTTGACCTTCTCAATTGCGGATCTAACTTTTGGAGTGAAAGCAGCTCTGAGGTTGTCGTAAGTATTGGATCGAAGAAATTCGGTGGCGGCATTGTCATTGCCTTTTAATATATTGAACCCATCCGAGATACTCATGTTTTTAATGGAGTTAAGAAAAATTGGTGCCGCCTCCTTGGTTGCTTCTTCGGCAGATCTATTCAATGTGGTCACAAACTGATCTATTTTATTTCCAAGCCCTATCTCCTCCAATTTCTCCTTCACAGCAATCGCTTCGTCAGGAAACGGGATGAAAATTTCAGGGTTGTTATAAAACCCATTTAACTTAGAGGTAGCCGTTGTAGCCTTACCAATACTCAGATCCAGAGCCTTCTTCAATCCAGCAATGACTTCGCTATTGGTTAGGGCCGACCCCTCCTCCCCACCGAGAGCAGAATTCACAGTGTCCATTGTGCGCATAATCTCTTGATTGGTGCATGACATGGTCGTCGCTACTAATAATATCACTAATACTTTTTTCATAATTCTAATTCTTTACTGTTTATTATACAATTGGCATGCCACAAATATATAATCTTCCGTCTTTATGTTAGGTCATACAATCTTTTCCTTACGGTATAATTAATTCGGATAAACATAATTATTGCACTTCACACCATCAATCAACGTGCAGTACGTCTGACGAAATTGAAGTTCAAAACATATCAACACATGTTGTTGATTATTTTTTTTAACACGATAAAAATAGAGAAAATCACCATATAAAAACTGCTGATATCGTAGATGCCATACGTCTTTAATTGTCGAAATAAATTTTCAAACAAAGAAAGTGAATAAAAAATGTGGAAGGCGCAACTTATGCCCTAAGATAAAGTTTAAACTTGTAATCGCAGAATATTATTTTGACTCTTTAGCAACTCGCTGATATTTTTGACTTAGTTTTCTGTGAAACTACACCTTAAATAATTCTCTATAAAAGAGAATAAATTTAAACTACAAGACTAATTATGAAAACTAAGATCACAAAGGAAAAAGACCCCATCGTAAGTTCAGTTACCTACTCGTATGATGATGTGATAACGAGATGCCTCGCCTATTTCAAAGGAGATGAACTAGCAGCCACGACGTGGATGAATAAATATGCACTAAAAAACTCCAATGGTGAGTTTCTGGAACTAACACCAGATGATATGCATAAAAGGATGGCTACTGAATTTGCCCGAATAGAAAAAAAGTATTATGAAAAAGCCAACTTAAACGGAAGTGCCATAAAGCTATCTGAATACGGACAGAATAGATTATTCCTTGGGGAAAAAGCTATCTATAATATGTTCAGTAATTTTAAATATGTCATCCCGCAAGGATCTGTCATGTCAGGGCTTGGTAACCCTCATCGATTGGCATCTCTTTCTAATTGTGTGGTGATGCCTGAAATACATGATTCGTACGGTGGTATTTTTAAGGCAGATCAACAGCTGGCACAATTATTCAAAAGAAGATGTGGTGTAGGAATAGATTTATCTGGATTGAGACCTTCAGGCATGTCCGTCTCTAATGCTGCTGGATCTACCACTGGCGCGGCATCATTCATGGATCGATTCTCAAATACCACTCGTGAAGTAGCTCAAAACGGACGCCGTGGCGCGCTGATGCTGACTATGGATGTAGCCCACCCCGACATCGAAGAATTTATTACAAAAAAACAAGACTTAACGAAAGTCACAGGAGCAAATGTGTCCATTCGACTTTCTGATGAGTTTATGAAAGCGGTAGAAAAGAATGCCGAATATACCCATCGTTGGCCTATAGATTCTGATGACCCTAAACATACTAAAACTATAAAAGCACGAGAGTTGTGGGATACCATAATTACATGCGCTCATAACACGGCCGAACCGGGACTTATCTTTTGGGATCGACAACACCTCTACTCTACTTCCTCAGTATATCCTGGATATAAAAACACAAGTACTAACCCATGCTCTGAGATAGCAATGCAAGGTGGCGATAGTTGTCGATTGATAGCTCTTAACCTTTACAACTTCGTAAAAGAACCATTTACAAAAAATGCCAGTTTTGATTTTGGCAAATTGTATGAAGTAACGTATGAGTCACAACGATTAATGGATGATCTTGTGGATTTAGAGTTGGAAGCTATTGAAAGAATATTGGACAAAATAGATGCGGATGACGAGCCCGAAGAGGTTAAAAAAGAAGAAAGGGATGTGTGGGAACTGCTATACAAAACTGGAAAAAATGGTCGCCGTACAGGACTTGGATTTACTGCATTAGCAGACACGATTGCCGCCTTGGGATTTGGATATGATTCTGCAAAAGCCCTTAAAGAAGTGGAGAAAATAATGCGTGAGAAAACTAGAGCTGAATTTGACAGTTCTATTGATATGGCATTAGAACGTGGTAGTTTTACCGGATTTGATCCTGAGATTGAGAAAACATCTGAATTCGTCGATATGATGAAAAAAGAACTGCCATTAGTTCATAAAAGAATGATGGAAATAGGTCGAAGAAATATTTCTATCTCGACCGTAGCACCTACCGGGTCACTGAGTATGCTAGCACAAACATCAAGTGGTATAGAGCCTGTGTTTATGACATCCTACAAACGACGTCGAAAAATCAATCAGGATGATACCAATGCCACCGTTGATTATACCGATGAAATGGGTGACAAATGGCAAGAGTTTGTCGTGTATCACGGTAAGTTAAAAACATGGATGGATATCAGTGGAGAGGAATTAGAAAGTAAAAGTCCGTACAATGGATCTACCGCTTCTGAAATTGATTGGATGAAACGAGTGAAACTTCAATCTGTCGTACAGAAATATACGACACACTCAATATCTTCCACTATTAATCTGCCCAATGATGTAACTACGGAAGAAGTAGGTGAAATCTATTTGGAGTCTTGGAAAAAAGGTCTTAAAGGTATTACAGTCTATCGAGATGGATCCAGAAATGGTGTGCTTGTTTCTAATGAAAAGAAGCAGGAAGACACATCTATTATTCAAGAAACTAATGCGCCTAAAAGACCGCATAAACTTGAGTCGGATATTATTCGTTTTCAAAATAATAATGAAAAATGGATCGCAGTAATCGGTGTGCTTGAAGGACGTCCTTACGAAATATTTACTGGTAGAGCCGAAGATTCTTTCTATCTTCCTTCGAGTATCAACAGAGGTTGGGTTTTGAAAAATGAAAATGAAAACGGTGAAACCAGATATGATTTTCAGTATGTAGATAAGGAAGGTTTTAAAGTGACTATCGAAGGACTTTCAAGATCTTTTGACAAAGAATTTTGGAATTATGCAAAACTAATTTCGGGGATTCTTAGACATGGCATGCCTCTACCCTATGTGGTTGATCTTATTGGTGGTCTAAATCTTTATGACGATTCTATCAATACCTGGAAGAATGGTGTCGTAAGGGCATTGAAGAAATTTATACCAGATGGTACAAAAGCTGTGGATCATAAATGCCCAGAATGTTCTGACCCAGAAGGATTGATTTATGAAGAAGGATGTCTAAAATGTATTAGCTGTGGACATTCTAAATGTGGGTGATACTTTTATAAAACTATTTTGACAAACAGAGGTGTATTAGTTTACATCTCTGTTTTTTTTTACAAAAACCTTATTACCCAATATTATATCGCTCTCGTAGAATATTCAAATGATGAATGTTATGTCCAGCATTGACCCAACCTAAAATACGAGGTGTCACCTCACCCCCACTTGTAATTCCGGTATTGTCCAATACGGCCGGATCAATAGTCGCAAAAATTAGTTGGGTTGATTTTCGAACAGTCTCATATTCTTCAAGAATGATTTTCAAGGGTAGATTGTCTGAATTATCATTTGCAGCATAAATATTTTCATCAAACCCCGGCAATACACAATTCTCCTCTCGTGATATGCACAAGGTTCGATAGCCAAATATTCTCTCACAATCCGTTATGTGTCTTAATAATTGCTTCACACTCCATTTGCCTTCTTCATAACGATATTTTGCTTTCTCTTCTGAGATGTTTTTAAACAAACTCATAGTGGATTGAAATACATCTTTCAATTCATCGTCAAGATTATCATGGGTAAATCCTTTCAAATATCGACTTAAGTAAGAATTTTTATCGAAGATGACAGGTTGTGCAATAGTCATAATTTGTAATATTTATTTAGTTAAAATTTTTAATGATACCGTTATCTTTTGCAAGAAGAATGATACATTTGTGAACGAATATAACATAATAAATAATACCATGAGTGATATAGTATTTGACCTAATAGAAAAAGAAAGAAAACGGCAAACCGAAGGATTGGAGCTTATCGCTTCTGAAAATTATGTTAGTGATGATGTGATGCGGGCGGCAGGTTCGGTGCTTACCAATAAATATGCAGAGGGACTGCCTCGGAAACGATACTATGGTGGTTGTGCTGTGGTAGATGAAATAGAGCAGTTGGCAATAGATAGATTAAAAGAACTATTTGGTGCGGAATGGGCTAATGTTCAACCTCACTCAGGTGCGCAAGCTAATGCGGCTGTACTTTTAGCAGTGTTAAAACCTGGAGATAAGATTCTCGGATTTGACTTATCCCATGGCGGACACCTTACGCATGGTTCGCCAGTAAATTTCTCTGGGCTGTTGTATGACACATCATTTTATGGGGTGGATAAAGAAACTGGTATAGTGGATTATGATGCTTTTGAAAAAACGGCTATGGTTGAAAAACCGCAACTTATTATAGCTGGAGCATCTGCATATTCACGAGATTGGGACTATGCTAGAATGCGGGATACTGCGGACAAGGTGGGTGCTATTTTGTTGGCAGACATTGCCCACCCAGCTGGTCTTATCGCCACAGGGTTTTTAAACAATGCCTTGGCGCATTGCCACGTGGTGACTTCTACTACTCATAAGACTCTGCGTGGACCAAGAGGTGGAGTCATAATGATGGGAGAAGATTTTGAGAATCCTTGGAAAAAAGCCACCAAGAAAGGTACGATTAGAAAAATGTCATCTCTGCTTGACTCGGGTGTATTCCCCGGTACGCAAGGCGGACCACTGGAGCATATTATCGCTGCCAAGGCTGTGGCTTTTGGTGAGGCACTTACGCCAAAGTATAAACTGTATATCGAACAAGTAATTAAAAATGCACATGCCATGGCAGAAGCATTTGTAAGTCGAGGGTATGACATCATATCTCGTGGCACAGACAATCACTCCATGTTGATTGATCTACGTTCAAAAGGTATCACAGGAAAAGATGCTGAAATAGCTCTTGGAAAAGCAGATATTACCTTAAACAAAAACATGGTGCCGTTTGATGATAAGTCTCCATTTGTGACTTCGGGCATTCGTATTGGAACTCCTGCTATCACTACTCGAGGATTGAAAGAGCATCATATGGAATCCATCGTAGAAATGATCGATACCGTATTGATGAATCTAGAAAACGAAAAGATTCACAGTACTGTGCGTGTTCGTGTCCATGAATTGATGAAGGAACTACCTTTGTTTGCGTAAGTCTTTGCGCTATTTGTTGACCATTTCTAAATGCAAAAGATTTAGATTGCGAAGTTTTAATTCATTCACCTCTGATTGTAAATCAAAATATTGACGTGCTGTTGTCTGTGTTTTTTCACGTTTGGATGATGGAAGTTTTGAATCAGAAAACGTATTTCCTTCTAACGAAAAAATAGAATCTTCAAAACCAGATCTCCAAGCTGCTGACCATGATTCGGGCATTAATAATTGTACTCCTTGACAAAGTATATCGGCAAGAAAATACTCGATATCTATCCAGTCAGAGATATTTGTAGGCGGCTTAATTAAAGCAAAGTCGGAATAAGCCATGCAACGACTTATATTGTCACTCGTTAATGACAAAATTCTAAATCTTTCGTCTTTTACGAATCCCTGTTTGCTCACCGAATTTGGATTATTGGCAAGTAATGTAAATTTGTTTTTAGAATGTTTGAATATCCGCTTCACATATTTCAAACCCTTGTTAGAAATATCTCCAGTATGAATGTAATGAACGCCATCGTCATAAAAAGGATCCTTATCATAATCTTTAATACTCATCTCTATTGGATTCATTGACAACAAGGAATGTTTGTGATTGTGATAGCCATCATTATCACAGAAATAATTGAGTATTCGTTCAGAACTAAGATATACCCAATCGCTGTTTTCAAGCATCTCAACTTCTCTCATACGGTGTAGAGAAACCAACTCCTCCTCGATGCCTTCATGCTTCATCTTCACGTATTCCAAAGCTACCTTATGGTAGATAAAGGCATTTAATTCGCCTTCAAATTTTGATATAAGATAGGGGTAAAAATAGGCATGATTGAAGAATACGGTTCCTTTTATTAGGTGTTGCTCAAACACTTCAAAGAAGTGTTCCGATTGATCTATTCCGATAAATGTAATCTCCTCACAATCTTGGTAATCTTCATCCCCAAATTGGAAGCAATAGAAGTTGCTTTTCACTGAAATACCTTTTGCTACAACGTTGAAAAAGGTAAGTTGTCTTTGGAGTTCAAGGTTATTGTTTGCTCCAAAAGATAAATAATGGAGTTCTTTTGTCATAGCTTATTCACCAAAGATATCCTGATTTATTACTTTAAGAATTCTCTTAGTTGTATTTCCATCCCAAAGCTCTGGAACAATCCCTTTCTTGAAAGTGCCATTCTCAATATTGTGAATTTTGGATAATATCAACTCATTGTCAAAGGAAATAAGCTCGTTACTGCCTATTTCAATAGTACTTGGTCTTTCCGTAGTTGTTCTTAGTGTCAGACAAGGCACTTTTCTGAATGTTGTTTCTTCCTGAATTCCACCACTATCGGTCAGTACTAATTTAGCATACTTAACAAGTTTCTGAAAGGAGAAATAATCCATAGGCCCTGTAAGGGTAAGATTAGGATTGTTTTTGAATGTATCTCCCATGCCAAAAGAATCCAATCGACTCAACGTACGTGGATGAATAGGGAATACAATTTTATACTTTTTCGTCAGCTCAATAATAAGCGATTGTAATTTTACTAGCCCTTCCTTACTATCAACATTAGCAGGTCTATGAATGGTCATCAATATAAAGTCACCTTTATCCAGTTCGTGTTTTTCAATCACATCAGATGCCATGATGTTATCTTCAAAAGCTACCATCGTGTCTATCATGGTATTTCCAACGAAGTGTATTCTTTCTGGATTTTTACCTTCTGCGATTAAATTTTCTAGTCCACTTTTTTCCGTCACAAAGAAATAGTCACTTATCTCATCCGTCAAGAGTCTGTTGATCTCCTCTGGCATGGCTCTATTTCTACTTCTCAAGCCACTCTCGAGATGTGCTATTCTTATGTCCATTTTGTTGGCAGTAAGTGCAGCAGCAAAAGTCGAGTTCACATCCCCCACGACAATCATGAGATCGGGCTTGTAGTCTGAAACCACGTCCTCTAGTTTGAGCATGATGTTAGCCATTTGGTTATTGGCAGTTGCCGGATCAATATTCAAGAAAAAATCAGGAGCTAATCCAAACTGCTCAAAAAATACCCCTGACATTTTTTTGTCATAATGTTGCCCGGTATGTAATATCATCAATTCGATATTAGGATAGTTTTCGACTTCCTTTTTGAATTGTGTTACTTTGATAAAGTTGGGTCTTGTTCCAACAATGATTAATAATTTTTTCATAAAATAAAGTAAGATTTCTTGTGATTTGTTTGAAGTGGTTTTTAATAGAATTCTAATTCAAACAGTTGATGCTAATATTGCTATCTGGATCGATTTTGCAAATCCAACCGAAACGATCGTTCGCTTTTCCACGCTTTATATCTTCAAGTCGTTCGGCTACCCTTATCGAAAAATCATTCTCTGAGAATGGTGGCAATTCATAATCTTTGTCATTGTATCCTATCGTTGAAATTCTCGCAATGGTAGCCGCTGTACCTGTTCCGAAAGCTTCTTGTACACGCCCCTCTTTCAGTGCCGTAACTAGTTCTTCTACGTGAATACTAGATTCTTGCACCTCCATTCCCCAGTCTTTGGCAATGGTCAATACACTGTCTCTTGTGATGCCAGGTAGTATCGTACCACTAGTAGTAGGAGTGTAAAGAATGTTATCCACTACAAACATGACATTCATAGTGCCTGACTCTTCAATGTACTTATGTTCTTTAGCATCTGTCCATATTAGTTGGTGATAGCCTTGTTTCTTTGCCATCATCGCAGGAAAAAGTGAAGCAGCGTAATTCCCAGCAGCTTTAGTTCGCCCTATTCCTCCTTCAGCGGCTCGACTATAAAATTGTTCGATTTTCACTTTTAAGGGCTCCGCATAATATGCGCCAACAGGGCAAGTGAATATTAAAAACTTGTAGGTTTCAGAAGCTTTCACACCTATATAGGAGTCAGTAGCGATCATGAATGGTCGGATATATAGAGAAAATCCAGCAATATCAGGCACCCATTTACTATCGATTTTTACTAATGAAAGCAATGCCTCAAGAAATAATTCCTTTGGAATTTCGGGCATACAAAGTCTTCTAGCGGAAGAGTTCATCCTATTGGCATTATCTCTTGCTCTAAAAAGAAATATCTCATCATCCGAATTTTTATATGCTTTCATCCCTTCAAAAATGGCTTGTCCATAATGAAGTACTGAGGATGCTGGACTAAGACTCAGGTTTTTATAAGGATGAACGGTCATGTTTGTCCACTGTCCATCAATATAGTCCATCTCAAACATATGATCCGAAAAAACTCTACCAAAGGGTAAGTTTTCAAAGTCAACGTCGTCGAGTCGTGATTTTTTTATAGGTACTATCTTAATGGTTTCTTCAGTGCTAATCATAACTTATGGGAATTAGAGGAACACGTAATATGTCCTTATATTCGATTGCAAAGATACAAATTCCTAAGGTTTTATAAAAATCCATTTATAGAGTTATAAACTTATCAGACTTACTTAAATAACAGGCATTTTTACATAGTGTTATCGTCTAAAACTGCTAACTTCGTTCCACATAAATTTCATCCGTGCAACCAGAGGCGATTCTTAAGAAATATTGGGGCTTTGAGCAATTTAGACCATTACAAAAGGATATCGTTTTATCTATTTTAGATGGAAAGGATACGCTAGGGCTACTTGCTACTGGTGGCGGAAAGTCTATCACGTATCAAGTGCCAGCACTTATGATGGAAGGGATTTGTATTGTTATCTCTCCACTTATAGCGCTCATGCAAGATCAAATGGATGGGTTGAAATCTAAAAACATCAAGGCAATTTCTCTAAACTCTTCATTGTCTAAAAAGCAAATGGATGTTGCACTTGATAATTGTATTTATGGAGATTACAAATTTCTTTTTGTATCTCCCGAGAGACTTCATAATCCATTGTTTATAGAACGACTTAGAAGGATGACTGTCTGCATGATAGCGGTCGATGAAGCCCATTGTATTTCACAATGGGGACATGATTTTAGACCGGACTATCTTACCATTGCGGATATTCGAGATGTACATGATTGCCCGATGTTGGCATTGACGGCAACGGCAACAATGAATGTTTCTAAGGATATTATAAAGTACTTAAAGCTTGAAAAACCGACCATCATCGAGGGTAGTTTTGCTCGAAATAATCTACAATTCAACAGTCATACCAGCCATGATAAGTATGCAGACACATTGAATCTGCTAAAGGATAAAGATGAAGTTGCCATAGTCTATACTCGAAGTCGAGCGGCAACGGAAAAGATAGCTTCCTTTTTAAATGAACATGGTATCACCGCAGCTTTCTATCATGCAGGTCTGTCGCAGGTTGTCCGTAAAGAGATACAAGAGGATTGGATGAAGGAGAAATTCAAAGTAATGGTGGCTACCAATGCATTCGGAATGGGTATCGACAAGCCCAATGTGCGTCAGGTGATACACTTTTCATTATGTGACAATCCAGAAGCCTATTTTCAAGAAGCTGGGCGAGCGGGACGGGATCAACAAGAAGCTCAAGTTCATCTGTTATATACGGAAGAGGATTTGCTCAAGGCAAGTTATCGAGTGGAGCAAAACCATCCTTCGCCAGAGTATATCCGAAAAGTGTACAATAATCTGTGTCTGAACTATCAACTTGCCATAGGATCAGGTGAAGATGAAGAATTTGCATTTGATCTTAACTCCTTTTGCAAAAAGTATCAACTCAAATTGATGAAGTGTCATGCTGCTATTAAGTTGTTGAATAATAATCACCATGTACAATTAAGTGATGGATATATAAAAAGTGCCACCTTACAAATCATCGTGGATAGAACTGTGGTGGAGAATTTTATTCAAGATCAACCCAAGCTGGGTGAATTACTTTCATTTGTGTTGCGTTCCTACACTCATCTGTTCACTCAAAAAGTGAATGTGAGGGAGTCAGAATTGATGAGTAGAACTGGGCTAAATTATTTTGAAATAAAAACAAAACTTACTCAAATACAAGAGTATGGTATAATAAACTATCTACCAAGTCATGACCAAGCGATGATACGCTTTGTCGATGCTCGGGTAGATCATAGACATTTGATGCTGGATGTCAAAAGCATAATCGTTAGAAAGAAGCAAGCAATCAATAAGTTAAAAGCGATGGTCAATTATACGACTAGTCTGCATATTTGTCGGCCGCTCCTACTACTCCACTATTTCGGTCATGATGCAAAAGCCAATTGCAGTAAGTGTGACAATTGTAGAGAGAACAATTCTGTGGATTATGATAAAATAGTATCTATACGTAAAAGTGTTTTTACGAGAGTTAAAACTAGTCCAACGCAATTACATTCCATCCTTGATAGTGATTTTGGAATTCAAGAAGATTCATTGAAGAGCATACTAAGGTGGATGATGAACGAGGGTATTATTGACTTGAGGAAAGGCGTATTTCATTTACAACATCACAGCTAGGATTAAGATTGATGTTGATTTAGTGAAATTACTTACGCTTGTACTATGCTTCTCACAGTTCTACTTGATTATCAAAAACCGAGGAGATCAAACCGCTACATCAATTGAACCTGCCTATTGGGATATTTATCCATAGGATTCTCTTTTGACTTTAGCTGGAAGATATGTCCTGCACTACTATTAAACCTGTTCTATAGATAGAGCTAGAATAGCAGATAGTAATTCTAAAAAGTCAAAAAGTATATGTTCGATACAAACAAGAAAAACACCATCTTTGCAAAAAATCATACATAATGGCTACCGCAAAATTATTCCTCAAGTCAAAAAAAGATCAATCCCTGATGAGACAACATCCTTGGGTGTTTTCAGGGGCCATTAAAAAAATTGAAGGCTACCCAACGGAGGGAGATATTGTGGATGTTCACGCCAATAAAGGGCGTTTTCTCGGACGTGGACTATATAGTGATGCAAGTATTTCGGTAAGGATTCTATCCTTTAATGAAGAGGAAGAAATCGATGATGAATTCTTCAAAAATGCTATCGACAGAGCATGGCGATTGAGAGAGTCTATTGGTATCACGGAGGATGAAGGAACGAATATTTTTCGATTGGTGCATGCGGAAGGCGATAATTTGCCAGGATTAGTGGTTGATGTGTATGGAAAGACGGCAATACTTCAGGCACACGCTCCCGGAATGCATATGCAAAAAGAAATTATTGCCAAACAGATTGTCGATTCAAGCAAGGGAAGAATCCTTTCTGTGTTTGATAAAAGTGGAGAAAGCTTGCCAAAAAATTATGAGAATAAACCTGATCCGGAGTATATCATTAAAGGAGATAATGATATGGAGGAAGAACACTATCTCGAGAATGGATATAAATTCAATATCGATTGGAAGCTTGGACAGAAAACGGGATTTTTCATTGACCAAAGAGATAATAGATTACTCCTTGGGAGTTTAGCCAAAGGCAAGTCTGTACTTAATACTTTTTGCTATACCGGTGGTTTTAGCATCTATGCATTACAGAATGGTGCAAGCTTGGTACACTCCGTGGACAGCTCCCAATCCGCTTTGGATATTCTGGATAAGAATATTGAGCTCAATGGCTTTGCGGATGACCGTCATAAAACAATCAAAGCGGATGCCATGCAGTTTGTCAAAGACCTGCCCCTAGATTACGATATTATTATTCTCGATCCGCCCGCTTTTGCAAAGCACGTTAAGAATAGACACAACGCCATTCAAGGATACAAACGCTTGAATTCAAGTGCCATTTCTCAAATAAAACCAGGAGGAATACTATTCACCTATTCATGCTCCCAGGTGATTACTCAAAAAATATTCAGAGATACTATCACGGCAGCCGCAATTAATGTGGGCAGGCAAGTGAAGATTCTTCATCAAATGACCCAACCTGCGGATCACCCAATAAATATTTTTCACCCCGAAAGTGAGTACTTAAAAGGACTTGTGCTCTATATAGAATAGTTCTTCTACTACTGAGGGATAACATCTCCACTGCCTATCGTATTGATGTCTTTGTTGGTAGGATTGCCTTTGTAATATACGTCGCCACTACCGATGATATCAATCTTCAATGACTCACTTGAGTTAACGTATATATCACCCGATCCGACAATACTGACGGCTGCACTTGAGGCATCTACTTTATAGACGTTGACATCGCCTGAACCAGTTATACTGATGTCTATGTCTTCCGCATTGCCTTCTAAATCAACATCTCCAGAGCCACCG
Source organism: Bacteroidota bacterium (assembly GCA_024279715.1). Classification (GTDB taxonomy): domain Bacteria; phylum Bacteroidota; class Bacteroidia; order Flavobacteriales_D; family JABDKJ01; genus JAJRRH01. The sequence goes on along the minus strand of JAJRRH010000169.1, from coordinate 2,648 downwards.
ATGCGGATGCCAATCTTGCTGGCATTGATGTCAAATGCAACATCGCCTGAACCAGAAATTGAGACTGCAAACTCATCCTCTGTAAAAGTAGATTGACTACTCACATCACTCGAACCGCTAATTCTGACAGCTTTGATAGAAGGAACAGTGATATATACCGTAAAGTCTTTGCTAAAACACACATTCTTGTCAAAGTCTATTCGACACTCCTCATTCTTTACGGTTAATGTCAACTCATCGATGATATTCGCTTGACCTTTTACCTCTACTTTTTGCTCCTTTCCATGAATGAAAACGACATCTGCCGAATTGGCAACATTTATTTGGTCAAAATGAGGAATATCAAAACTTCGGCTTACTACTTCCCCTTCTCCTTTGATGCAATTAGTCCAAGTGGACACGTTGCAATTGCTGAATGACATCAGACTCAAAATAACTATTGAATATACTATTGAATTTTTCATATTGTTGTTGTTTTATAAAATTGGTTTCGCTGAGTGTATCTTTTAATTACACGGTGCTATATCCTAGACATAAGAATATTCAAAACGTTGCATAAAAACACCGAAGATAATATTTCTTCTATTTTTATTCCATAAAAAACATTATGCTAGTCCACAAAGATGCAGGAAACGCTTGAAATAACTGCATCAGTTCGGCAAATACCCTGTGATGCATGCAAACCTATAACACTCTGCTTCGAAATTTGTAATCTATTTTTGTTTTGGGGTTTATTGATATTTTTTACTGCCCTTTTTTTATCAATACTTCGGCTTCGTTCAGCAGAACAAAAAAGAACGAAAAAAGTGTCAACTGTCACCAAATATTTCGGTTACTTATGTTTTTCACGTAGTGATTCTGCCCTTTGTGTTAATGCTTGGTCGTTGTAGTCATTATTTGTTCTTGTTGTGTCACTACTGGATTTCGCTCTGACGCTTGCGCTCCGCCAACCGCTTTGTTGTGGAGGATTTCTTTGGTTTGTTGGGCTCCAACATTAATAACAAACAGTATTCATAAGAAAACTCATGAATATTGCCTTGTACGACTATTTCATATCCATTAGGTTTTTGTATCCGGTTAGGTCGATGGTTTTATTTACAAGGTTGATTTCCTTTACAACATAACTCATGCTGCTCGTGTCCTTTTTCTTTTTAACATCCGTAAATTCCATGTTCATTTCAAGAAGAGTTCCATTATAAGGGACGTCTTGCACTTCTACATCTACGGCGACAGCCATACTCGCCATTGCCTTGAAGGGATTGAAATCTACTAATCTTGAATCTGTACTTATCCATATTGTTCCTACTGTATCTTCCGATTTTACGGCATACTCTTCGCTACTGTATCCGAGGATTGTTTTTGTTCTTCCGGTTTTTGTCACTGTAGGTGGATTGACCATTTCATCTTGTTGCTCTTCATCCTCTTTAATTATGGTTGCTGTCATCTCACTCATAGCGGTCATATTCATTGCCATGTATTGTTTTTGAGCGGCCATGACTGTCACCATTGCTTTATTTTTACTATCCATGATCATTATGGTTGATTTTTGTTGGTCAGGCATATTCTCTTTTTTTCCATTTTTCCATAATCCAAGGGTCTGCATGGTCATGAAATCATCATTAATTTTCGGAACACCATACAAATATTCAATCTCTATGATTTCCTTTTCTGATGTAGTTGTAACGTGATATACTAGTTCTATATCATATTTGTAGGAGCTTTGAGTTTCTACGGATTCCAAAAAACTTGTAGCATTCCCTTCATTCTCTTGCATCCATTTTGTCATTTCCTCTTCGGTCATCTCCTCGGTCGAAGATTCCTCATTCTTACTGTTTTTGTTTTTATTGCCTTTCACGGATTTGTCAATCTTCTCTTCTGTCTTATCGAGGGTTTTATCCATCGCTTGATCGACTTTTCTTTCGGCTCTGTCTTTAATTTTTTGTTCCATTTTTTTACCCAATCTATCCAATAAATCTTGAGAGTTTAGATCAGAACAAGTAAATGCTAGTAGTACGATAAGTAGTGATATGTGTTTCATTATGTTGGGTTTAAAATTATTACTACAAAAATAGCAAAAAGGTTCGCTCGAACATTATAATGAAGGAAGCACTTAGTAATTGGTTGTTTTCAGATAGAATTTCACCCTTAATAGTATTGAGTTGTAATATGTTCGTTATCTTTAGGTTCTATTTCTGTGTGGTTATGATAAGGTTTTTATTGATTTTCGCCATTTTTTTATCCTCATGCGGTGTTGGAAGAATGCTTAATACAAAGGATCCACTCGGTGGAAAGACAAGGCTTGACCTTAGTCGCAAAGGTCTCAATAGTATCCCATCCTATGTCTTTGAGATGGAAAACTTAAAGGTATTGATACTTTTTGATAATAATATCACTGAGATTCCACAGAATATTTCAAGATTACAAAATCTTGAAAGACTCGACATGGGTAAGAATAATCTAGTGAAGCTACCTGAACAAATTGGTGACCTCGTTAGCATAAAAGATATTTCCTTTCAATTCAATAATATAGAAACGCTGCCTGAAAGTTTTTTTAGTCTGTCTACCCTAGAGGATATCAATTTGATTTCAAATAGGCTGGTGTATTTGCCGGATAATATGGAAGGATTAGTGAGTTTAGAACGATTAGA
>JAJRRH010000168.1 GCA_024279715.1 Bacteroidota bacterium | reverse complement strand
CCATGATACAAATAGATATTACAGGTACACCGCCATGGGATATTGAATATACTATCAATGGAGGCGCTCCGATATCACAGACGGTTACAGCAAGTCCTTATGTTTTCTATTCCTCTGTTCAGGAAGAGTACATCCTCACTAGTGTAAGCTCTAATGGATGTCCAGGTCTTGCGAGCGGATCAGCTACCACATCAGCACCACCCGTCCCAGCGCTTAACGTTAGTGGAGGAGGAGAATTCTGTGCAGGCGATTGCATGGACGCTGTTTTCACTATGGCAGGAACACCACCATTTACGATCATCTACAGCATTGGCGGAGTTACCCAACCCACTCTAACAACGAACAATCTTTTTGAGAATATTTCTATTTGCGAAAGCGGTATTATAGAACCTATAAGCATTCAAAGCCTTTCTGCGTCTTCATGCTATGGAAATATTAATGGCTCGGCTACATTTACGAAACATGAATTACCGACTTTATCAATTCCTAGTGAAGTGGGAATATGCTCTGGCAATGACGCTATTATTCCATTCGAATTGAGTAATGGAACGGAGTGGACAATAGAATACACCTATAATGGGCTTCCGCAAACGCCCCTTTCTGATGTGGTAGATGGAGATTTTATTACTGCCGCTAATTCAGGCACATATATATTTACGCAATTAACCACAGAAGGCGCTCCTTTTTGTGTCAATTCTATTTCGGAGACGGTCTTGGTGGACGTTTATTCTACTCCTACTGCTGTCATTCCAACTATTGATACGGTTCTTTGTATTGGTGCTTCAATGGACATACCTCTAAGTTTTACAGGCACGGGGCCATGGCAGTTTGAATACACTATAAATGGCGTTAATTTTGGACCCTTTCAATCCACTGCTGATACTACTTTGACTGTTAATACCCCAGGCACTTTAACCTTGATAAGCTTTTCGGACGGTCATTGTGCTGGTACTACTTCGGGTCAGGTTGAAATATCTTATGCTTTCCCCATTGTCAATCTATCTGACAATATTATTGAAGCCTGTGACGGAGAAACTGTAACCCTGACAAGTGCTCCATTTGGAGGGATTAATGAACCCTACAATCTCTCTTGGACCCCCGGCAGCTCAACAAGTTCAGACTTAACCATTACTCCTACTCTTACTGATTCTAATACTGAGGAGATTATTAACTACTCCTTGACGGTGTCACAACCAACATGTGGTATAAATTATATAATTCCTTTCAGTGTCGTTGTCAAACCTATACCATCCGCAATGTTTACTTCTACTGATTCTACTGTTTGCCCTGGCGAGGCGGTTGAATTTCAAATCGCAACGGAAAGTAACTCTTCTTATGTATTAGAATATACCATTGATGGCTTATCACAAACGCCAATTGTTTCAAATGACCCAATTCTGTCTCTCAATGCAAATGAAGAAGGTGTTTATGAAATTGTTTCAATACAAAATGATTATTGCGCCAACACTAGTATTTCTAGCTCATTTGAGCTGAGCTACTACGAACAGTTGAGCGCAAGCTTAGCTCCAGATGACACCACTATTTGTCAAGGCAGTAGTATTATTGCTCCCGTAAACTTTACAGGCTTGCCTCCATTTACCTTCGAATATTTAATTAATGGTTCGCTTAGTCAATCTATTACTACTAGTGACAATCCATACATGTTAACTATTTCTGATGAAGGAACACATAGTATAGGTATCATTTCTAACGTACATTGTCAGGAGAATGGCACGGGCGCTTGTTCTATAGGTTATTTTGACCCTATCACCTTTGAAATTGAAGAATCACTTACGGTGTGCGAAGGGGATGAAATAAGCATCGCTCCGGAGAATATCGGAGGAGGTGACTCAAATTCATATTCATACAATTGGACGGCAAACAGTTCTGTTATTGGTACAGAATCGACTCTTACTTTCAATCCTATTGAAGAAATGACTATTGAACTTCATTTGAGCGACCAGTGTAATGTTGATTATACACGAATGAGTAGTATAGAGGTTGAGAATTATCCAATTGTACTATTTAATCCCGATAAGACGGAAATTTGCCCAGATGAGCTTGTACATTTCGAGAATAACTCCATCCTAAATACTATTAACAATACTTTTGAGTGGTCATTTGGCGACAATACTGGTACCAATTTACAAAATTCAGTTCATCGATATGAAGAAGAGGGATACTACACGGTATCACTCAGTATCACAACGCCATTTGGGTGCAAGTCAACTGATTCAATAATTAACATAATTCATGTTAATCCAGGCCCAACGGCTAATTTTATTTCTAACCCAGAAATAGGGGATATGAGTGAGCCTGAGATAGAATTTCAGAATTTAAGCACTGATGAATCATCATACCACTGGTCATTTGGCGATGGATATGAATCCGAAGTAGAAAACCCTGTTCATCGTTACCCAGAAGATCATTCAGCAAAATACACCGCCTGCTTAGAAGTAACAAATATACATGGTTGTAAAAATGAACTATGTAAAGACATAGAGATAAGACCTATCTACAACCTGTTCATGCCAAATACCTTCACCCCTGATGGAGATGGCGTAAATGAATTATTTGGGCCAGTATTACACACGTCAGTCATTGACTCATACCTATTTCAGATATATGATAGAGATGGTCACATTGTATTTCATAGTGCGGATCCTACAAAAAAATGGAATGGGTCGTACCTAGCTGAAACGAACTTCTATGCGATGAGTGGTATATACTCTTGGACGTTGAGAGTAAAACTAAAGAACGATTCTGATGTTAAAATAAATAGCGGCTTTATTAACCTTATGAGGTAAATACATCGATTTCTGGAAAAATCAGATTAAAATTTAACCTTTGACTGGTGATTAATCAAAAATAATCATTTACTTTTGCCTCAATGAATACAGGCATAGACTGGCAAGGACACAGAGGATGTCGAGGAGAACTTCCAGAAAACACTATTATATCTTTTCTTAAAGCGATAGACTATGGCGTTAGCTCTATAGAAATGGATGTTGTCATTACGGGCGATGGCAGGGTATTGGTTTCCCATGAACCCTATTTTTCATCCAAGATTTCCACCCCGCCAGATGGAATAGAGATTAACGAAGAGAATGAGAAGTCATTCAATATATTTCAAATGCACTATGATGATATTAAAACATGGGATGTTGGTTTAAAAAAACACCCTGACTTTAAAGATCAAAAAAACACTAAAGCCTACAAGCCGCTGCTGAGTGATGTCATCGAAACTGTAGAGAATTATTTGAATAAAAATAATCTTCCTAGAATCTATTACTCCATAGAAATAAAATCATTCAAAGAAACGGAAGGTACTTTTCATCCGAATCCAAAGGTCTTTGCTAAAAGTGTTCTTGACATCGTTAAGAAGTTTAAAGTGGAAGAACATACTATAATTCAAGCATTCGATGAAAGAATTATTCATGAAGTGAAAAACTTACTCCCCAATATTAGGTGTTCGTTTTTATATCAAGACAATGAGGAAGGAATGTTTGAGGCGCTGGATAAACTTTCAGTTTCCGCAGAAATTTTTGGCCCTTCTCATGAACTTGTAACTCCTGAATTGGTGTCCTATTGCACGGAAAGAAACATGAAAATCATTCCGTGGACAGTTAATGACCGAGATAGAATAATAGAATTATTGGAAATGGGCGTACAGGGGATAATCAGTGACTTCCCGAATTGGATACAGTTTTTCAGAGATTATTTTAACGATGAGGAGTTTGTCGTTCAACCTTCCTTTTAGTCATTGCACTAGTTTGTTATACCTGATTTATAAATCTACTCTTTCACAATCTGACCGGAACTAATCATGCGGCTATCACCTGCAATAGAATAATGATAACTCGCTTGAGGCAAGTAACCAATGTCAATCCATTATCCCATAGTACATCAGGCAGATCAAGATATTGAAAGATATAAGCTTTTCTTTCTATAGGATCTTGAAATGTACTATCAACAGACACTATGTTTTGGGAAAACAGATTCGATGACAATACTATTAGTAAAATTGCGATTATATTTTTCATGGTTTAATGTGTTTTTTTTTGGTCTAGATTTTAAGTTAATTCCCCGCAACATCAAAGCGACCTTCGGTTATGGTAAGTGTGTCACAATCATTTTTAATTACTCTAAGTTCAAATGTTCCTGATAAGATGTGTTCATCAAAATCTACTCTGGTTATTGTGAAATGGTTATAATATGTTGAATCTAATCCAAAGGTTCCGCAATTTGTTTGACTATCATAATATATGTCAGTTGTACTTACCTCTGGATATTCATAAACTCCAGGCTGCAACCCCCCCCCCCAAAAAAATGAAAAGAGTTTCGTCAAACTCATCATAATCTCGAACTCCATACATATTTAACCCTCCATTTCCTGTCAAAGAAAAAGAAATAGAATAGTCCAATATCCCCAAAATATTCTTCTCTAACGCCAACCATACCTCACCATTAATCAAGCAGCCCATTGTATTGGCACCTGTCATTGTTGTTGGTGGAAGTTGGGTGAGGTTTATTCCGTTTACAACATTCGGGTCGTCTGGTTCTTTTTCACAAGAGTATCCAATCACGAGTAGGAGCAGGATGAATGTAATTTGTTTTAACTTCATGACGGGGGATTTTATGGTGCTAATATAGGGGTTTTTTTTATAGTGGTTAATGGTTAATTTATTTTACTCACCTGTTTGGTAAGCTTGGTATTGCTTAATCAAAACAGTCCGATAAATTGATTGAGATTCCTCACTCATTTTCCAACGCTTTGCCTTATACTCATTCGGAATGACGGCTTCATTGTTAGCTGAATGTTGAAGTCTTTCAACCTAGTGCGGCTGCGCCCTTTAGGGTTCGGGGTGTGCGGAGGCTTTTCTATCTATTACATCACGCTAGAGTGGCTACTTGTTATGCGGAATATTATTCGTCTCCATATAAGCCAACGCCTATCGCGCGACCAAAGCCCCCATACTAGGTCCAAAGACCACCGTCACATGCAAGCAATGTATATGCGTATCCATCTGCTAGTATACTATTGTCAAAAGGGATGCTAGCCGAAAAGTATATAGAGTCAGTTGGCTCAGGTACATCTTCAGGTTCCTGACATTGAGTCTCAAAAGAGACTAACAAGATAATAATTAGTAGACTAATCCTTAATGTCAAACCACCCATCGGTGATGTAAATACGCTCATTTGTTTCATAATTTATAAGGTTAAGGTTAAATGTTCCAGAAAAAATATTGTTAATGGTATCATATTTTGTGACAATTAATTGACCTGCATCGATTGTGTCATTAGTATAAACGACACCTTTTGCCTTGAAATAATTATAGCCTGTATTGAAATCATACGTGCCTTCACCATAAATAAAATGAAGTTCAATAAATATTATTTCTTGTCTTATTTCGAAATTTTCGTCACGGAATTGATAAAATCCTTGAATATGTAACTTACCAAAATAATCCTCTGTATACCAACTATACATGCTTGGATCGAACAGTCGTAAAGCTTGATTGTCAAATATATGCTCATCATTCACAATGCCCACTAATTTTTCAGCTCCAATTTCAGTTCTTTCTGGCATTTGCTCAAGTAAAGTAGGTGGCGTTGGCGGATCTTTCTTACAAGCACAAGCAAGGGTCATCAGAAGAAATAATAGTGATATTCTATTTAATTTTGCTATGCTAAAAAAGGAATTACGCATAGTGGCTTGATTTTCAGGACTGCAATAATATAGGAATAAAAATTTAGGTAGGCATCAGAAATATCATTTTTTTTATTCTGTAGTGACGAATTGAAAATTCTTTATAAAGATTGGAATTCGTTTTCACGGATAGATTTATAGTTTCCGTAGATATATAATTCAGATTCAGCCCAGGTTATCAGGATTGATAGAGGATTTAGCACTTCATCTGTGTATAATCCAAAAACAAAAACTTGATACAATTATAATAAACCACTGTATTCAACACTTCATACATCCCCTGTAGGAACTCAATAATAAAAATAATCAAAAATCACAGAAATCTATTAAAATAGATGTAAAATGTATAAATTGAGCACAAATATACCGTATAATAGTAAATAATTTCACGATTTTAACCAATTTGTTAGATTGTGAATTGGTGTTTTTTTCATTAAAAAGACAATAATACAAACACTCAAAGATTCCTAAAAGAATAAAAAATGGAACAAAGGTAGGGTTTGGATTCCAATAGTTGTATAATACCTGAATCCCACTATTGCAATCTTATGAAACCCTCCAACGACTTATTTGAACTGATAAAATCACTAACGAAAAGTGAAAAACGTTTTTTCAAACTATCCTCCTCGCTCCAGTCAGGCAAGAAAAACTATCTAAAAATATTTGATGCTATTGACAAACAAGACACTTATGATGAAGAATCAATAAAAAAATCGTTCAAAAACAAACGATTTGTCAAGCATTTTCCATCAGAAAAAAACCACCTATACAAACTCATATTAAAAAGCTTACGAGCTTACAAGTCGGATACCACGATCAATTCTATCCTTCAACAAGAAATAAAAAACATAGAAATACTATACCACAAAGCGCTATACAAGGAAGCTAATAAATTCCTCAACAAGGCCAAAAAGAAAGCCGCTGAGCACGAGAAGTTCTATTACTTATACGAGCTCTTACTTTGGGAGAAAATACTGCTTGAAGAAGAGTACGAAAAAGGCGAATTTACAAAAGACATTGATTCATTAATAGTAGACGAAAGAAATGTAATCAATAAATTAAGAAACCTAGCTGCCTATCACATCTTGTATTCCAAAATCAATTACATCTTCAGAAGCGGAGGGTATGTGCGGAATACAATTGACAAAAGCATCGTTGGTGAAATATCAAATCACCCATTGATAACTAAAAAAAACACGGCCCTATCAAGCAGAGCCACAACTATTTGCTACTACATCAAAGGGTATTGTAGCCTTGCGAATCACGACACTAAATTAAGTCTTAAAAATTTCGAGGTGGTCAAGAAGATTTTTGATGAAAATCCGATGATAAAGAATGACCTGAGCAAAAGATACATTAATACACTATCAAATATTATCTCATGCCATATTGATTTAAAAAACTACACCCTCGCTGAAAAAATGATCTATGAAATGCGTGATCTACTGGACATAAAACAGTTTAGTAATTATGACTCTAAGGTTAGAATTTTTACTGCCTCTTACTTAAATGAATTGATTCTTCATGAACGTACAGGTGAGTTTAACAAATCAATGATTATCGCACCATCTATCATTGACCAACTAGACGTATTTAAAAACAAAATCAACAAGGAGCAAGAAGTGTTATTCTATTATAAGATTGCCTACGCGTATTTCTGTAGTGGAGATGCCAATGTTGCGCTATTCTGGATTAACAAAGTTTTAAATGATCGTGAGCCAAGCCTTAGGCAAGATGTCTATGGTTATTCTCGAGTATTCAATCTACTGATTCATTTTGAATTAGGAAATTTCGGCTTGCTTGAATATATTATCAAATCTACACACCGCTACCTAAGCAAACGTCAACTCGCATACCAAATAGAGGAATTAATCATTAAGTCTCTGAAACAATTATCAAAAAACAAATCAAAAAGTGAATACGATAAAATCTTTCAAGATCTAGCCAAAGAGATAGAAAAAATAAAAAATGATGAGTACGAAATGACTGCTTTGAAATTTTTTAATTTTAATGCCTGGATTGATGCCAAACTCAACAATACCAACATGAGTGAGTCCATTAAAAAACTATCCTAGCTTCTCTATTGAATCGTTAACGGTTTACTCATCCCTAGATCAAGGCAGTCTAAGTTTACACAAAACTGGCAGATGGTCTGATGGATAAATAGAATTATAGGAATTATTTAATACTTCATACGTGTTTACTGGTATATCATTGCTAAAAAAGACATAATCAAAACGTTTTTTTACCTTAACACCACCTTCTTCACTAATAAACGTATAATCTAACTTTGAAGTATTCACAAAACTATTGTCTCTAGCCTCCTTACACCACTCCATTATTTTAAGAATACTGCTTTGATCTGGCTCGGCATTAAAATCTCCTGTCAGAATAAAATGTGATTTTCCTGCAACAGAAGCGATGCTTTCCTTTAAATCAGCAATGACAACTACCTTTTCTTTATCCTCCATAGTCAACCGAGTGTTGAAGACAAACATATCTTCACTAGAAGATAAAATTTGCAGCTTAACCCAAGTCATTACACTTTTCTCTCCTTTAGTATTACCCTGATCCAGCCATATGGTACCCGAATCTATCATGTCAAACTTGTGTTTGTTATAAAAAATAGCGCAATGTTCCCCTCTGAACTTCCCGTCATCACTTCCTATGGCATACCACTTATAAACACTCAGCTCATCTTCTAACCATCGTACTTGATTATAATAAGCTTCTTGAATGCCAATAATATCAGGTGTATTCGCGCTGATGGTTTGAGATATCAAAGACTTTCTTTCCTCCCAATTAAAAACAATATCCTCAGGGTCATCAAAACGGATATTGTAGGACATAGCGCATATGGTCTTTTCTCCCTTCGTTGGGGCATTTGAAGCATCTAAACTGCTATATGACACACCAATATATGCCGTGCTAAATCCAAGGAACAAAAAGAGTATTCTCTTTAGTCTTGTAGTCATCATTTGGTCAATTTTTACTGTTTTCTTAATCGTATGCAATGTTAATAAAAATAATGAAAGGCGCAAGTACATTTTACAACCCTCCTGGTTAGACAATGAAACTACCTATTAATGTGAATCTTACAAAACATCAAAAAAATTATAGCTTCTTGAAACAGTCGTATAATAGACATACGAAAAAATGCGAATAAGGTTGCATCCTGCTAGGAAATGAATATTTTTGCGATTATAGAAAAAAAGAATAACGCTATGGAACTGCCTACAAAGTATGACCCCTCTACCACTGAACAAAAGTGGTATGACTACTGGTTAAAACACAACTTCTTTCACTCCACGCCAGATGAACGTGAGTCATACACTAT
>JAJRRH010000167.1 GCA_024279715.1 Bacteroidota bacterium | reverse complement strand
TAAAGTGAAGTTATTTTCACCATAAGAGACGAGTTGCATGGTGACTCGATAATTCCCTTCCATGCCGTTGGGTGTCACTTGCATACCGTAGTCGAGGGACACTGTTTCTCCGGGAGAAACGAAAGGGGTGATCTCATGATCGTAGGTGTCTGTAAATGCCCCGGGGCACCACCCTGCTCTATCATATATCCACGTTCCGCCTTGAGCAATAACTGGATTATCGGCACATTCTTTCCAGTTGTTCCATTCGAATTCCATGTTGCCATTGACTTTTACATGGTGTAATTTCGGACAAAATTCCGCACAATTTTGAAAGCCCCCAAACCAGTGACCACTTGTTCTTGTCTTTACTCTAAAAGACGAAGCCTCAGGCATGAGGTCGACATCTACTGCTGGCATGACTACATCATTGGCAATATCGGCATGTTGGTAATCTCCCAACCATAGGGATTGTATATCGAGCACATCCCGTGCAGGGGTTCCTTTGATAAAAATAAATTTTAGGTCTATCAATTCTTGTTGGTTTCCAGCGCTTATCTCTACCAGGTCATGTAATAATGGGCCATAATCGGTCACATCATACACCCATCTGAATCCTTGTGATCCGAGACTTAAATTTATACCGTATGGCGTTACGTAATTTTGAATTTGATAGGTATCTTGGCGGTATTCGTTAATCAATTGTGCTGTATTGGGCACAAATGTAGAGTCAATGGCAATTCCATTATTGTCAATCACATAAGTGTATCCCGACTCCCAAACGAAGATTGTATCCACAGGTATTTGGGTGATTGCGGGATTATTTATATCCAACTCAGTCGAATATTCTACGATACTCGTTGGCGTGACCATTATCTCGTTGTCCACAGTAATGATTTCAATATGTGACTCATATTCTCCATCCACGAAGATAACGTTGGGGCGAATTTCGTCAATATTCTCCATCTTACGATAGAGGCTACATCCATCGATATTCATGGGACTGGGTACACCGATAAGTTGTGCGTGGTTGTCATTTCCAGAAAAATCAGTAACGACATAGTCGTTGATTTCATCGAATCGATAATAGGCTTGAAGGTATTCATAATCAGCATCTCCTTCATATATGTCCGTGTACATAAAAGATTGAATCGTCTCTTGATCGAGGGCTTTATTCCAAATAGCGAATTCATTTACCGCACCATCATATTGACCAAATCCAAATGCTTGTCCACCAATACTGAAGTTAGTGATACCATACATTCTTTTTGTTTTGCCATTGGCACTGTGCCATAGTTCTCCATTGAGGTATATCTTCATCGATCCTGTGGCAACGTCCTTAGTGAACGCCCAATGATTCCATTGCCCTTCAAAATCCTCGGTATTTGCTTCTTTGTCAATTCTATCAAAACTATTACCTCCATTGCTACCTGCGTCCCAATATACACGGCTATTGCTCCATGGCAGATGTACATTTACGACCCGCTGTTGACTTTCGTCTCTTCCTTCAAAGATGTAGGTATTAGAAGGTAGCACGTCCTGATCTCCATAGGACCAAAAAGAGACAGTAATCGCACTGTCTATTTCCGCAAAAACTTCCTCAGGAACACTGACGTAATCGCCCCACTCAAAATCAATTGCACCATCATCTTCCAAAGCACGAACGCCCAAAAGAGAGGCTGATTGACTCCCCCATACGGGTGTGGATACTAGTGGCTCTGCTTGATTAAAGCAGAACTCAATTACAACACTAGAAGTACCATCCCATTCAAAGGGTGTTACAAAACCAATTTCTTGCCAACCCCCAATATCGTTGCAAAATGGCTGATCAAAAACGGTTTCAAACCCTTCCGTTTCAAAAGAAGATCCGATGATATTAAGATCATTCAGATTGCTGTTTTTCATTCTTACTATGAGGTTGTCAAAACAACATCCGTTGGGGAAATTTAATTTTATTTTATCCACCGTACCGGGGGTCAATCCCGCACCAATAAGCTCACTTTGCGTCCAAATAAATTGCGCTTTACCATTGCGTTGACCTGGCGTAAAAACGAGATTAGAAGAGGTGGTTCCCGGATCAGGCTCTATTTCTGATTCAGAAATCACATTGTCATAAACAATGGTTTCATAATCCGTTTGCACGATATTGAATATAGGTTCAGTAACATAATTGATGGTATCTGGGTAGCCTCCATTGAGTTGATATCTAGGCACTCCTATATTCTGATGTTGGTATAGATTAGTATAGGTGGTGTAGTCCCATTCACCACAAGAAAAATTATCTTGGGTGGTCGCTGCATCACACTTTAGCGTATAGTACATTAGTATTTTTTGAAACTCAATGGTATCCGAAGGGAAATTGTACCAACCTCTACGCTTGGTGATGTCATCAAAAGTGAGGGTTTCTACTGTAATAGTATCCTGGGCAGTCCCAGATGAAATAAAGAATAATGTAAGAAGTGCGGCTAGTATTGGTTTTTTCATGATTATTGGTCTTAATAACTTATTTGACTGTAAATATACTCTTTTTTAATGGTTGTCTGGATATACAAACTATTATCAGATTAAGAATTAGAGTTCTAGCATTCTGGAAAGCACTACTATCTATACTTATCCTTCAAGCCTACTCCGACGACAATCAGTGGAGTAATATTTTTAACCTGGTATGCTTTTTTTGGCTTGGTATCTGAGATATAATTTGCGTAGCCTTTATGTTTGACTATACTTAACTGATGAAACCATTCTGAAAGAATGCTATTATTAAAGAGAGTTGCTTTTAACAAATCTGGCATGTCGTAGGTCATCGTCTACGAAGGTTTTATTACTAATTCGTTTTTTTTTGATTTTCTATCGTTTCCAATACATACTCTCGTATGACCAGCAGATTAGTCACACTATCCATTTCAAATCGCATCTGGCGCATCGATTTGGTTGAATCCTTCGCTTTGACAAATAGATTATGCTTATCTTTTAGTAAAACACCATTAAAAAACCAAATGCAACAATGATTCTTAAATGCTCCCAAACCAATTATGTTTTTATTACTGTACATATATACTGGACTGTTCCATTTATAGGATTCTTCAAGTTCTTCTTCGAGCATTATCGACCTTATAGGCTGGAGTATCTCTTTCCACCTGTGGTGTTTGATGAAGTACTGTGCAATTTTCTCATTCATAATTTAGCGTGGCTTTATTTTCTTTCGAAATAAAGATACAAAGAAAATTGATATTGATTTAAATCAAATTCTTTGATATGCTTATCCGCTAAGATGCAGGAGATCGTGCGACATTATCGCAAATTATTGCCTAAAACCCTTGATGTTCGTATAATAATATTACCCTCACTCGACATTTCGGAATAATTAATTTCTCCTG
>JAJRRH010000166.1 GCA_024279715.1 Bacteroidota bacterium | reverse complement strand
TATAAAATCTAATATATTCATTTGTTTTCTTTTTATTTGAACTCAAATGTATAGATGATCTTTGTATTGTATTTACAATCTGGTATCTTTGTGGGGAATCAGATAATAATATATAGATTTACAGATTATGGATTATTCTAAATACTATCTCTTCATTCTTCTTGCTTTCGCCTCTTGCACCAGACCACAGAAGACTACCGTAGAAGCTGATAAATTCCAAGTTCTAGAAGGTACTGCACAAGGAACTACTCTAACCATAAAATATGAAAACATTACCGATACTGACTACACGAATGAAATACAAAAAATCCTTAAAGACATTGATCATTCTTTATCCTTATGGGTTTCAAACTCTTCCTTAAGTCTTTTTAACGCTGACTCTACGTCTTCATTTGTTATCCTAGACTCTAATCATTATTTTAAAAATGTATTCACTTTATCGAAAGAAGTTTATACCAATACTAATGGATATTTCGATCCTTCAATAGATCCTTTGGTAGAAGCTCTAGGTTTCGGGATAGAAGAACCAGGAGTTATGCATACTGACAGTATAGAATTCATTATGCAATTATGCTCCTTCACAAACTCCGATGTATTTATAAAACAATCACTCGGCACTACTCTATCCATTCAAAAAAAGAAAAACACATCCCTCAATTTCAATGCCATTGCACAAGGCTATGCAGTAGATGTAATAGCTACCTTCTTTGACAGTAAGAATATTAAAAACTATTATATTGAGATAGGAGGAGAATTACTTGTTAAAGGAACCAACCAAAAACAACAAGCATGGACGGTAGAAATAGTCAATCCAGTAGAAAACAAAGAGCACAAGCAATACGTAATAGCCTTAACAGATGAGTCGTTAGCTACATCAGGAAGCTATCGAAATTATATTGAAAAGGATGGTAAAAAATACTCGCACACCATCAACCCTCATACTGGAATGCCCGTTACACACAATCTTTTAAGTGTCACTGTAAAGATGAAATCGTGCGCATTGGCTGACGCCTATGCTACAGCTTTTATGGTTATGGGAAAAGATCAAACGGTTAATTATCTAGCAACCCATCCAGACATGGAGGAATTCCTTATCTATGAAGAAAACAAAAAACTAAAAACTTACGCCAGTCCTGAGTTTATTCTAGAGTCAAAAGAGAAATGATTTCACTTCTTACATCTATCTTCAGGTCGAGCACCACATACAGAACATGATGCTTCTCCATCATTGACTACAGGATTATTACTCGCACATGTTCCAGCAAATTCCCCATCTTTCTTTAGTATTAACTTAATTGCTATTCCCGCAAAAGCTATACCTAGAAGACCAATTGTTAATAGAACCAATTTCATTATATCACAGTATTAATTCATTGCAAAGATACATCTAATACTCAAATATGCTACCCTCTCCTCTATCTTCTTCATGTAATTCACCATAAGCATCACTATGATAAATATTACCGTAATCCTCAATGACACAATTTAACCATCCATTATAGACGTTAATGTAAATATCTCCAATTCCTGTGTTATGAGCCTGCCCATTTGCAGCTGTTAATTCTGAGCAATCAATCTGACAATAACCAGAAGTAAAAAGCCAAATCATATTTGCCTGTCCCCGGGCACGAAAGAACGTCGCACCAGTATGTAAAGCAAATTCCGTCGAGTCAAGATTAAGGTTAAGGTCAATTTTGGTCGCTCCATTCCAATTATCCCATTGAAAAAAACCTACAGGTAAACTAATCCCACCTGTAATTTCACCAAAACTCTCGTTATACACCCTGGTGATAGATGAATAATGGATTTCAACGATAATTTCCACAGGCAATTCTCTAAGCCAATTACACTTGTTATCATCTCTTATGGTCAACTTTCCGCCCTCCACATTTGTTTGTACGAAATCTATCAGATTCTTACCTGTGGTGATCGATACATAGTCTAAAGAATCTTGAATTAAGACATAATCTATTCCATCATACAAAGATAATTCACTAAAAGGGGACAACATCCGATCCTCAATAATGACTTCTCCCCTTGGCTTCCAGCACTTTCTTTCCGCTTTTTTATTACATGAAAAAACAAATGAGATTAGCAATAATATAAAAATAAATTTTCTCATCTCCAACGATAACCTATTCCAATTTCAAAATAATCAGCTTTTGCAAAATGAGTTTTAAGAGAAAAATTGGCAATTACCCTTTCCCGAATAACCATTCGCCCACCAAAACGGTGATAAAAACCTCCATCCTTATTTGATTCATTAAGCAAATACTTACCCATTTGAAGATAGATCGTTTTATTGTCGAGAATAAGATCTACCCCAATCTTCGCTCCTAACTGAATGATGGGACTATTCGTAGAAGCATCTTCGTCGAGAAAGGCGATTGCTTCATTATAAAAAACATCTATTCCACCATTGTATCCAAAGACATGATAATTTTTTTTTCTCGCATCGAACTGAAATGTATGTACCATTCGCTTTCTCTTATTTAAAACATCCGTAGATCGAATACCCGAAGAAAGGAGCACATCAAAATGAATATTTGAATCCAATGAATCATTCAAGATCACTGTCTTTGTACGAATAGAATTAACTTGATACTTAAGGGTTATATCAAAAGAAGGTGTATTCAGTCCCAAATTAGGCAATCTATAAGCCCCACTAGAGGAGTGAACAACAGAAAAACCTGTTCCAATTCGAAATTTATTAAATGAACGCTCAATGTGATAAGCAAAAACAAAACCCATATTAAAACTACTCCCTATTGCTACATTTCTATAATTTTGAGTGATATCGAAATGGTTCTGGACATACGAAATACCTGACCCGAACTTTAAATAATTCAACCAAGACTTACTTCGAAATATTGGAAAGTCAATATAGCCATACAGAGCACTAATACTTCCTATTTCCTTCGTATTGCCAGAGTTCATGTGGTAGAAGGCAATACCTTGACGCGGTTTACTTAGAGATGAATACCATTGTTTGTCAAACCCTTTTATTTCACTAGAAAAATCTAATTCAATAGTTTTGGCATGTCCTTGTACCAAGTGGCGCATACTTGATCCATGCGGTAAAACAAAGCCAATTGAACTTCGCATTCCAATAAAATTACCCGACTGCGCAATACAATTACCTGGAGCTGCCATTACTATAATGAGCAATAATAATTTTACAAAAAAACATAACCTTGACATTCTATATATTATATATTATATAAAATCGAAAGTACATAAATTATCCTTTTCTTTATACTTCATTTAAATGTCAATAAAAGCATGAACCATACAAGAAAAGAAAAAATGGAATCCTTTGGCAATCTCCTTGATATTATGGATGAATTACGGGCTAAGTGTCCTTGGGACAAAAAGCAAACGATGGAAAGTCTACGTCATTTGAGTATCGAGGAATTATATGAACTGAGTGATGCCATTATCGATAATGACTTAATTGAAATCAAAAAAGAACTAGGAGACTTAATGCTTCATCTGGTTTTTTATGCCAAGATAGGTGAAGAAAAAAATGCTTTCGACATTAAGGATGTATTAGATTCTATATCTGAAAAGCTTATCTTTAGACATCCTCACATATACGGAGACGTGGAAGCCACTACTGAAAAAGAGGTTAAGAATAATTGGGAAAAACTAAAGTTAAAGGAAGGCAACAAATCAGTTTTTTCGGGAGTTCCTATTTCCTTGCCTTCAATGATAAAAGCATCAAGAATACAAGAAAAAGCGAGAGGTATTGGATTTGATTGGGAAAACAAGGATCAAGTGTGGGATAAAGTGTTAGAAGAAATAGACGAGCTAAAAGTAGAAATTCAAAATAACACAAATGAAATTGAAGATGAATTTGGAGACGTTCTGTTTTCACTAATAAATTATGCCCGGTTCATCAACGTAAATCCTGACAGCGCACTTGAGAAAACCAATAGAAAATTCATTTCTCGATTCAAGAAAATGGAAGAATTAATCATAGGAAATGGGCTGGTCTTAGCCGATATGAATTTAAATGAAATGGACATCTATTGGGAAAAAGCAAAAAAACTAACCAAATAGCAGACTATTTCTTTCTAGCAACAAAGATCATTCGTGGAGATTTAAGTCTATCAAAATCATTAAGACTATAATCACCAAAGACGTTCTCAATTACGAACGATGCAGATTTAAATAAATCTTTGAATTCTTCCAGACTTATTAATTCCACGCGTTCTTCAAAATTATAATCCACACCCTCGACACTAAACTCTATTGATTTCACTATAGAACCATCCTCGATAGTTTTTTGAATTTTAAAATAAACATCTCCCCTCTGAATAGTTTCAGTCTCCACTAACGAATCTCGCACATATTGTTCATTTAAATAATCCAGAACAACAACTCCTTTCTCTTTGAGGTTATAATGAACTGCTTTTAGAACCTTCAAGTTCTCCTCATGACTTCCAAAATATCCAAAACTTGTGAAAAGATTTAATACAAAATCGAAATGACTAGATTTATATGGCTTTCTCATATCCCAACGCTCAAATGAGATGTTTGTAGAATTAAACACCTTTAATGCATTAATACTATTGGCAGATAAATCAATACCTGTGACGTTAAGATCCTTCTCACTCAGAAACAAAGAATGTCTCCCCTTACCACATCCTAGGTCAAGCACCTTATCATTGATCTTGGGCTTAAGAAAATCTAATATATTCTGGATAAAAATCTCTGCTTCGTTATGATCACGATTTGCGTATAGAAGATGATAATAAGGAGAGTCAAACCAACATTCAAACCAAGGTTTTTTCATTGTCACTTAATATTGTTATTTCGCAAATATAACCCAAATAAAAAAAGGGGGCTCGCTATAAGCGAACCCCCTTTTGAAATTTATTTAATTATCGATTATTCGATAGTTAATTTTTGAATTACCGATTGACCATCAGCTGTAGTGATTTGTACTAAGTACATGCCACTTGCTAAGTCAGAATTGAATACCAATTCTTGTGTCATCACAGATCCGTTCACTGAATATTGCTCAGAGAACACTCTCTTACCGAAGATATCCACCACCTCAATAGTCACTACTTGATTCGCATCTCGTAGATTCTCTAGGTTAACGAATACTTGATCTCCAGTGTTAGGGTTTGGATAAACAATAGCCTTGATCTCTGAAACTGTCGCTAAGCTAGTTGGTGTTATTGCCAAATCAGCATCACCATTACTATTGTCAACGAAAGCTCCACATGGAGTTGCTGACCAGTTCAACGTATAGTCCCCTTCAAATCCAAGACCTACTGTTGCTATTACTGGATAGATATACGTTCCTGCAGGAACATCCGCCCAAGTAACCATCAGTTGACCTTCACAGTCTGTTGCAGTTTCCACTGTTCCACCTGTTGGTAACACAAATGCTGTTACTGGACAATCTACAAAGTTAGCAAACACTGATGCTACTTCTGTCGCTGAGCCACAGAAATTCAATGTAAGGTTTGAGCACTCGCTTAATACTATCGTATTAAAGACTTGTGTATTACCAAATGCACTGTTTTGATCTGTTGCGTTTGCAGCGCTTCCTGTCTGCGTTACAACTGTTCCATCACTCGGTACATCTACTGATGGCGAGTCTTCACAATTGTCGTTAGCAGGAGCTGGATACTCACATGATCCGTCATCCGTAGTCGCATCAGCATTGAAGTTAAGTGCTGTTGGGTCTGTACATCCTGCGACGCCAGCTTCAACACTAATCTCAAAGTCAAACTCACCGTTATTCCATCTGTCATCCCATTCTATGAAATAACTATTTCCAGAAGTCACAGCAAATGTTGCTACAGAAGTGAATCCTTCTCCACCATCATCATCTGACGCTAGACAAGTTGTCAATGCATCACATGTGCCTTCGTGTACAGATACTCTTGTGTCAGGCTGATCTAAATCGATGCTTGAACTTACTGTCGCTACACCTGAAACAGATGCTGTATAGATATACCAACTAGCATTCGTTGATCCATCAAAACATGCATTTGTTGCTCCCTCTCCTGACAATGGTCCAATATCTGTATAGACACCTTCGCTAATTGCGATTGCTGTTCCACAGGATGTATTCAATGGTGCGGCAACGCCTGCACATGAACAATCATCAAGTATCACATCTCCAACAGTTGCATCATCGCCATCGTCACAAGCTGCTCCAGGGAATACTGCTGCATCCATTGGCGCGCAATCTGCATCATTCTCAACACCATCTCCATCCATATCAGTATCACATGCATCTCCTGCACCATCTTCATCTATGTCTGATTGATCAGTATTTGCAGCATCTATACAGTTGTCCACTAAATCATCGATTCCGTCTCCATCTGTATCCATACCGCCTGCCATTATGCTAACTTCAAAGTCAAATGCATCCGTACTCCATCTGTCATCCCACTCGATCATGTAGGTGTCACCTGCAGTTACTGCAAATGTAGCTACAGATGTGAATCCTTCTCCTGAATCATCATCTGATGTTAGACAAGTTAATGCATCACATCCTCCAGTGTAGATTGATAATCTTGTATCAGGAGTGTCTAAATCAATAGATGATGAAACGGTTGCTTCTCCATCTACTGAAGCAGTATATGCATACCAAACAGCATTTGTAGCACCAGTTTCACAAATATTTACTGCACCTGCTCCTCCACTAATCGCTGCATCAGTTACTACACCTTCACCGATTGCTATTGCATCAGCACATAAGGCATTATCCGCTTGAGGTAAACTACCTGCACATAGACAATCCGCTGTAACAACATCATTCGTTGTTGCTTCATCTCCATCATCACATGCATCTCCAATATTTGCTTCTAACTCAGGACATTCAAATCCTGGCGTTCCTGCACAAATACAGTCTTCAGTAACCACATCCTCAATAGTGTTTGAATCTCCATCATCACAGGCATCTCCAATATTCAAGCCTAATTCCTCACAGTCTACTGTAACGAATGAAACTTCAAAGTCAAATACATCTGAACTCCATCTATCATCCCATTCAATCAGATATGTTTCTCCAGCTGTTGCTGTAAATAAAGCAATCGATGTGAAAGCTTCTCCTGAATCATCATCTGATATTAGACAAGTTAATGCATCACATTCTCCAGTGTAGATTGATACTCGTGTATCAGGAGTGTCTAAATCAATAGATGAAGACACCATTGCTGGTCCACTCATTGTGGCAGTATATGCATACC
>JAJRRH010000165.1 GCA_024279715.1 Bacteroidota bacterium | reverse complement strand
GGATGGCAAGACGTCTTTGTATCCAATGATTACGCTCAGGGTGATTATATGTGGATTAATGATCAGAAGGGGGGGTTTAAAAACGAAGCTACGAAACGCCTAAAACATACAGCTCATAGTAGTATGGGGTGTGATGTTGCAGATTTCAACAACGATGGGTTACCTGATTTAATGGCGGTAGATATGGCGTTTGAAAGCCGAGAGAGATCGAAAAGAAATATGGCATCCATGAACCCTGATCGATTTTTTGGTTTTGTAAAAGTAGGATGGAATTATGAATATATGAAGAACGTCTTGCAATTAAATAATGGTATGGGCGCATTCAATGATGTTGCACAAATGGCTGGAGTCAGCACGACGGATTGGAGTTGGGCACCATTATTTATTGACATGGACAATGACGGCTGGCAAGACTTATTCATCAGTAATGGATACAAACGTGATGTTAATGACAATGACTTTGCCAACAATTTCAAAGCAAAAAAAGTAGCTAATAAAGGAAAAATTGACCTAGAGGAAGCTTTAAAATTGATTCCTACAGTGGTACTTAAAAACTACATTTTCAGCAATAATAAAGATCTCACTTTTGAAAGAAAAAACAAAGATTGGGGATTACGGGAAAAAGTAAATACCAACGGCGCTGCTTATGCTGATCTTGACAATGACGGCGACATCGACCTAGTATTAAACAATCTAGAGAGCAAAGCCTTTGTTTATAAAAACATATCTAATGACAATGGAAACAATAATTACCTCGAATTAAAGCTTGTAGGCGACAAAAAAACAAATGCCATGGGTGCAACTGTAAAGATCTTATCTAATGGCATGGAAATGACAAGAGAGAACTACCCACTTCATGGATATCTTAGCAGCATGAATCAAAAAATTCATTTTGGTCTTGGCGACTTAAAAACTATTGATTCATTGGTTATTCTTTGGCCAAATGGAGTTATCAAAATGCTCAATAATGTTGCTGCCAATCAGATCAAAGAAATTGACATTAAGGAGGGAAAAACAATCCAAATGTCTGATTTAAACAAATCGCGAAAACCTTATTTACAATCATACAGCAAACAATCTGGCATTGACTTTAAGCACGAAGAGAACTCCTATGACGACTTTGCTTTAGAAGTATTGCTTCCTCATAAAATGTCGGAAAGTGGTCCGCACACATCCATTGGTGACGTAAACGGTGATGGTCTTGATGATGTATTCATTGGCGGAGCTGTAGGTCAAGCTTCAAGTATGTTTTTTCAAAAAGAAGATGGCACTTTTATGCGTGTTGGACATCCTGTATTCAATCAAGACAAGGACAAAGAAGATATAGGATCTGTTATTTTTGATTGCGATCAAGACGGAGATATGGATATTTATGTCGTCAGTGGCGGAAACGAATCCCCCGATGGTTCGCCCAATTATCAAGACAGACTATACATCAATGAAGGCAATGGCAACATAATAAAAAGTGACCACTTACCAATCATAGGCAGCAGTGGCTCAAGAGTTATTACTTTTGACTATGATGGAGATGGAGATTTAGACCTAATAGTAGGAGGAAGAGTAAAGGGGCAGCTATACCCTCACACTCCCAATTCCTTTGTACTTGAGAACAAGAACGGCACATTCAATGACGTAACGGACAAAGTAATTCCAGGATTTAAGAATTGTGGTATGGTTACAGATATAAAAACACTAGATTATGACAAAGACGGTGACCTAGACTTACTCGTGGTAGGCGAATGGATGTCGCCAAAAATATTCCAAAATAATGGAGGTGAATTTAAAGATGTAAGTAGCACCATCATTCCTGAAAAAATGAATGGGTGGTGGCACTCAATAGCAGTTGGAGATTTTGATGGCGATGGAGATATAGATTTTATAGCGGGGAATATCGGCAGAAACAATAAGTTTCAACCAAAAAAAGATAAACCGTTTAAAGTTTATGCCGATGATTTTGACGGTAATGGTACAAATGATATCGTTCTAGCGAAATATGATGGCAGCATGCTATACCCTCTTCGAGGAAAGGAATGTTCTACTGAGCAAATGCCATTTGTTTCAGAGAAATTCCCGACTTATGAAGGTTTTGCAAATGCTACAATGGAAGATGTCTACTCCAAAGAAAAATTAGCCCTTGCATTTATGCTTGAAGTGACAGAATTTAATTCGGGTATTTTCTGGAATGATGGAGGGAAATTTAGATTCGACCCCTTGCCAAATGAAGCGCAAACTTCTATCATTCAGGACATATTATTAAAAGATGTGGATGGAGATAATATTAATGACTTCATTCTTATTGGCAATATGTTTGGCGCTGAAGTTGAAACCACAAAATATGATGGGAGCGACGGAATGGTAGTTCTTAATAAAAATGGAAAACTAAAACCTATACCAGGCTATATAAGTGGATTAAATGTGCCATACAATACAAGAGATATCAATTTAATCACCAACAAAAAAGGTGAAGATTTAATCCTTATATCTGCTAGCAATGGTCCTCTTTCTGTATACAAAATAGAATAGCTGAGAAATTGACTTATTCTTCTTCATTACGTATTAGGTCCAGAACATGACTTAACCTTATAGCTTCTTCGCTTGAAATAATATCCTGATAATAATTCTTATAAATAACTTTTAGCAATGGAGACAAATCTTCCATGAGACAAATTCCTTTTGACGTTATTGCAACATTCACTTGCCGACGATTGTCTTTGCAAATTTCACGAGTTACTAGCTCTTTAGAAACAAGTCGATCTAACACTCTAGTTACGTCTGTTTTCTTTCGAATCAACCTGCTTTTTACATCTCCAACGGACAAGCAATTTGGAGAACTACCTGCCAATATCCGAAGCATATTGTATTGAACCACGGTAATGCCCTTTCCCTGAAGTACTTTACTCAACTTCCCATTCAACCATTCGGCTGTATACAAAACATTAACAACCAACCTATGTTGCTCACTGTTGAAACTGGATACCAATTCATTTCCTATTGACTTCATTTGTTGTGGACATTATTTGTTAATACAGTAAAAGTATTAAAGTATTTTTGGCTATCCTATTAAAAATGAAATAATAATACTGATTCCCCGCCAACTTACCAGTAAGTTTTGGCAACTGCTAGTGTAAGTCTTTCAAATAGGCGTTCTCCAAAGTATCTTCGGTTAAGTTTATAGC
>JAJRRH010000164.1 GCA_024279715.1 Bacteroidota bacterium | reverse complement strand
CATATTTTTTTTGCATGAAATTTTAATTGCTCTATATTTGCACTCCCTTAAAAGGAAAGGGGCGATTAGCTCAGTTGGTTCAGAGCACCTCGTTTACACCGAGGGGGTCGGGGGTTCGAATCCCTCATCGCCCACTAACAAAGACCTTCTCTACCATAGGGAAGGTTTTTTTATGGGGTATTAGCTCAGTTGGTTTAGAGCGCTACCTTGACAGGGTAGAGGTCACTGGTTCGAATCCAGTATACCTCACATATTTCACCTTTAGATCGATGAATATTGATCTATTACGACTCCGAGATTGAACAATAAGCTCTATCAAATATTAGCTTACGGTAAATTTGTTTTAACTAGTAAGAATCGGCACTCCGTCCACTCACCATTTGTTTATGAGATGTGTGAAAAGGTACTGCGAAAAGATATAAACCTTGACGTATTTACACCCATTGAAAAGATCAGAAATTCACTACTAGGTGATGACACTACAATAGTTGTGAATGACCTTGGTGCTGGATCAAAATCAGGTAATGCTACACGAAGGAAAATAAAAACAATAGCAAAATACAGTCTGTCTGCACCCCATCAATGTAGAATGCTGTATAGATTAGTAGAATTCTACTCGCCTAATATCATCATTGAGATCGGCACATCACTCGGTATCAGCTCGGCGTATATGGCTTTGGCTGATAACGAGAGTATGTTATACACCATAGAAGGGTCAGATGCAGTAGCATCATATGCACAAAACACCTTTGATGCTTTGAACCTAGACAATATCCAGTTGCTCATTGGCGATTTTGACACTAGGCTACCCCTACTTCTTGAAGACTTGGACTCTATCAATATGATATTTATTGATGGCAATCACACCTATGAGAATACCATCGCTTACTTTGAAATGGCTTTACAAAAGTCAAACAACGATACAATTATAATCGTCGATGATATCTATTGGTCGAAACCCATGAACAATGCTTGGCTTGAAATTCAAGATTATGAGAAAGTAAAGACAACGATTGACTTATTTTATTTTGGGATAGTACTGCTTCGCAAAGAGATGAGCAAAGAGCATTTTAAATTGAGGTATTGATATTCAAGGATCAACGGCTCAACCATGACGCAACCATTTCCAGAGGTCTTTATACCCCACTTTCTTACCATGAAATAATATGCCCGCTCTGTATATTTTACTTGCTACCCATACGGATAAAATGAATGCTCCAATTAACAGCACCATAGAAGTGATTATTAAAGACCAATCAATAGGTTGAAATCCCATTCCCATCGAGCCGACTTTGACCATCATTACTATCGGTGAGGTCAGCGGAATTATGGACCCCCAATACATGACGTTGCTTTCGGGGTTTTCAATGCCCGCTATGGCTATAATATAGCCCAGCGTGAGCGGCAACATGATAGGAATCATAAACTGCTGTGAATCTGTTTCAGAATCTACCGCTGCTCCTATGGCTGCGTATAGACTACCGAAAAGGAAATATCCACCCAAGAAATAAAAGATGAACATCCCGATTATAAAGGGGAAATTAACTTGATGAATAAATGAATAGATATCTTTCGCCATATCATTGGGATTTGCTCCTAGTTCACTGGTGATGGCATTCTGCATCTCTGGTGTCATTTGCTGCTCCATCAAAGCACTCGGGTCCGAAAAAACATCTGGCAAAAACATGCCAGCAATAAAAAACAAGAAAGAGCTCAAGAGAATCCACATGATAAATTGTGTCAATCCTACAAGTGCAACTCCGATAATCTTACCCATCATTAGGCTAAACGGCTTGACGGAAGAGACGATAACCTCGACTATCCTACTTGATTTTTCTTCCATCACACCACGCATAATCTGTTGACCGTACATCATAATAAACATGAAAATAATTACAGAAAGCATCAACCCTACTGAATAACCTACTTCTGTTGGCACTACTGTAGTTCCTGTTTTATCAATATCTATGGGATGAAGACTGATTTTAGTCTTCAGTAAATCATATAGCTCAAGGGTAACATCATGCTTTAGAAGATTAAGCTTCTGGAAGTTTTTGGTCAACTGAGACTCAATGTGATCCTGTATTTTAAAACTTGGATAGGTCTTATAATATAGATTTACGGCTGAGGTTATTGTAAGATCTCTTTCTAAATCAATCTTAATATCATACTCACTAGCCTTGAATTGATCATCCGTCATTGGCGATTCCTGATGATAGAATTTGACAAACTTGCTGTCTTTAAATTCATCTTTGAAGAGTACTTTACCAAACATTGCTTCACGGTCAGTGAGTAGTACTTTATACACTTTAGACTCAGCCTGACTGATATAGAATGTAGCTGCTATAAACCCCAAAAACAACAGAGGCCCAAGAAATGTCATGATAAGAAATGACCTCTTTTTGACCCGAGTCAGGAATTCCCTTTTGATTATAATTCCAATCTTACTCATGTACCATTTCTTTTTCATTTACTAATTTGATAAACAAATCATCCATCGTTGGGATCACCTCTTTCACACTGATAATCTTCACCGAATCTAATACATTTTTGAGCAAATCATTGAGTGAGTTATCATTCAATAATTTCACAATGGCTATGGTGATTTTATCTTCATTGGTGTGGTGTTTTATCAACTGGAATCCTGCCCACAGCGAATTTGCAAATCCTATTACAGGACCATAAAACTGTATCTCAAATATATTCTCTTTGTGTTTTGTTTTCACTTCATTGACAGTCCCTGATAAGATTACCTTGCCCTTATTGATTAGAGAAATATTGTCGCAAATCTCCTCTACCGATTTCATATTATGCGTGGAAAGCATGACGGTACTTCCTTCATCACGTAATTTTAAAATTTCATTTTTTATCAGATTTGCATTGATGGGATCGAATCCACTGAAGGGTTCATCCAATATCAATAATTTGGGCTCATGGATTACGGTAGTTATAAATTGAATCTTCTGTGCCATTCCTTTTGAAAGATCTTCTACTTTTTTGTTCCACCACGATTCTATTTCGAATTTTTCCATCCATTGGATAAGTCTTCTTTTGGCTTCAGCCTTGTTCATACCTTTTAGTTGTGCTAGATAAATGGCCTGCTCTCCAACTTTCATTTTTTTATACAACCCCCGCTCCTCCGGTAGGTATCCAATCATCTCTACATCTTCACGTTTAAGGATTTTTCCATCGAGATGGATAGTTCCTTTATCTTGCATGATGATTTGATTAATGATACGTATTAGTGTTGTTTTTCCTGCTCCGTTAGGACCCAATAATCCGAAAATACTCTGAGGAGGCACATGGATATTCACGCCATCTAAAGCTTTGTACTCTTGGTAGAATTTGGTGATATTTTCGGCTTTTAGCATTTTTTAAATATATAAAAAACTTTTGGATTGGTTAGTATTCTCTTTTTAATTGCATTTCTGCATAGTCTATAAACATTTCTTTATCACTTATAGAAATCGAGGTTTTATGGATAGCTTCCACAGCTAGGTCGAAATATTTTTCTTGCAATTTTATCATATCCCCATTGATATTTAGTTTATTAAAAATATCTTTTACTTTCTGTATTTTTTTCTTTGGATCTGTATCTCTTTCTGAAAAATAACCTTCTAAAACTAGTCGAGTTTCCGAACTAGCTTTTTGATATGCTAAGATATAAAGTATTGTTTTTTTATTATTAATAATGTCTCCTCCTATCGTTTTTCCAATAATATCGGACCCATATAGATCGAGATAATCATCCTGAATTTGGAAAGCCAGTCCCATATTCACTCCATATTCATACATCAATTTCTCTTCTCCTTGTGGTGCATCCGCTAAGATAGCACCCATATAAGTGCAAGCACCAATTAGTACGGAAGTTTTGAGCTTTATCATCTCGATATACTTATCAAAATCCACAAAACTCAAGTTTTCAAAGTCAAGATCAAGTTGTTGACCAACACATACTTCCGTAGTGGTTTTATTAAATATATTTATCATTGACCGCAAATGTCTATCCTCGACACGGGTGATATGCTCATAGGCCATCCCAAACATTACATCGCCCGAAAGTATGGCTTGATTAATATTCCACTTTGTATGAACCGTTTCTTCACTTCTTCTCAATGCTGCGGCATCCATTATATCGTCATGCACTAGTGAGAAATTGTGAAATATCTCAACGCCTATAGCAGGAATCATCACTTCATTTTCATCTATTCCATAAGCTTTGGCTGTTGCTAGCAGCAGACCAGGCCTTATTCTCTTACCACCGATAGACATAATATACTTCACAGGATCATATATAGCACCTTGGTAGTCACTTAATGATTTTTGGATATTCTCCTCGATTAGTTGTTGGTAGTCAATACTCATATAACTTTTATGCTAACAGATTCAGTAGATACTCTCCGTATCCACTTTTCACTAATGGTTGTGCGATGATTCGCAATTGTTGTTCATCAATAAATCCCATTTTAAAAGCTATCTCTTCAATACAACCTATCTTTATTCCTTGTCGATCCTCTATGACTTGTACATACTGCCCAGCTTGCATAAGCGATTCAAATGTGCCGGTATCCAGCCAAGCCGCTCCACGATCAATCATTGCTACTTTTAGTTTTCCGCTTTGAAGGTATGATTTATTGATATCCGTTATTTCTAGTTCTCCTCTATGGCTTGGCGTAAGCCCTTCGGCTATCGCGACTACATCATTATCATAGAAATAAAGCCCTGGCACTGCAAAGTTTGATTTGGGATTTTGAGGTTTTTCTTCGATAGAAATCACGTTATTATTTGCATCAAATTCTACGACACCATAACGTTCAGGGTCTGACACTCTATAGGCATATACTACGCCCCCATCAGGATCAAGGTGCTCTCTTAAAGTTTGACCATAACCTGAACCATAAAAGATGTTGTCCCCCAAAATAAGAGCTACTTTATCATTACCAATAAAATCTTTACCTATCGTAAAAGCTTGGGCAAGTCCTTTTGGCTCGGGTTGTTCTGCATAAGAAAAAGAACAGCCAATCCGAGAACCATCCCCTAACAAGGCTTCAAATAAAGGCTTATCTTTAGGAGTAGATATTATGAGTACTTCACGGATCCCAGCTTCCAATAAAGTGGACAATGGATAGTAAATCATAGGCTTGTCATAAACAGGCATTAATTGCTTGCTCACTACCAATGTCAATGGATGAAGCCTAGTTCCTGAGCCACCTGCGAGGATTATTCCCTTCATTTTAATTCTTTTTTAAATCTTTTATTTTGAGTTTGTCCATATCCATATCATCCTCTTCATCTAGTATTTGAAACAAAGGTTCTTTGAATGATTTCTTGGTAATATATCTTTCCATTGTCAAAAGCAAGGTAGGAAGTAAAACAAGGTTGGTAAGCATTGCTATGAGTAAAGTCATGGATGACAATACGCCTATGGCCCGAGTGCCACCAAAATGCGATGCTACAAACACACCAAAACCGAAGAAAAGTATGATGCTAGAGTAAACCATACTTACACCAGTCTCTTCAATTGCTTTGATTACCGAACCTCTTATATACCAGTCTTGGGCGATTAATTCTTGGCGAAATTTTGCGAGATAATGTATCGTGTCATCCACCGAGATACCAAAAACGATACTAAATACAAGTATAGTGGAAGGCTTTATATTGATATTAAAATAACCCATAATGGCAGCGGTTAGGAACAAAGGTATGAGGTTTGGTATTAATGAGATGAGTACAATTCGCCATGATTTAAACAACAGGAACATTATCATACTGATTAAGGAGATAGCTATTAGCAATGATATTCTCAAATTTTTAACAAGATACGTTGTCCCTTTAAGAAAAACAACACTAGTGCCTGTTGAGATTACCTTGTACTTTTCGGGATTAAAGATCTCATCAATTCTAGGTCTTAGTTCATTGAAAAGCTCTTGCATTTCTATTGTGCCAATATCAGCTACTTGCGCATTAATTCTAGCTATGCTTTTATCTTCGTTAAGGAATACGCTTCCGATTCCTTTCTTGCCTTTTTTTTGTTTCAAATAAGGCGCTATAAAGCTCTTCTCACTACTTCCTATCAGTTTATATTTTGATTCTTTTCCGTTGTAAAATGCCTGCTTTGCATATTTTATAGCATCAACAATGGAAACGGATTTTGAAAGTTGAGGATATTCTAAGAGTACTTTCTGAAGTTTTTCTATCTTTTTTAAATTCTTGGATTTGATGGCTTGACCTTTTTTTCCTGTATCAATTAGTATTTCAAACGGCATTATACCGTTGAAATTACTTTCGAAATATCTCAAATCGACAATTATTTCATCGCCATTTGGCAGGTCATCTACGATATTTCCACTTATTTTAAGCAAAGAGATACCATAAGCACCAATGAACAACAACAACAATGTCACTAGATATACTCCTTTTCTATTAAATTGAACTATGTTGGTCATCGATTCAATCACGTTCTTCAACCAACTTCGTTTTAGATGTTTAATTTGTTTGGACTTTGGAACGGATACATAAGAAAAGACAATAGGTATAACTAACAATGCTATGACAAATACGCCAAGAATATTTAAGGATGCCGTGACGCCGAATTCCCTCAGCTTTCTACTCGATGTAAATATGAAAGTGGCGAATCCTAAAGCAGTGGTAAGATTTGTTAAAAATATTGCATTTCCTATTTTTGTGATCACTCTTACAAGTGCTTTTATTCTATTGCCATGAGAAACATATTCTTGATGGTATTTATTGAGTAGAAAAACGCAATTAGGAATACCTATAACGATAATCAGTGGTGGTATCAATCCCATCAACATACTAAGTCGAAAATCTAGCAGGGCAATGGTACCAAGCGACCAAACGACTCCAATACCAACGACTAACAGGCTAAACAATACGATCTTGAAGGACCTAAAAAATATATATAAAATCAAAGAGGTCACCAACGCCGCTAGCATAACAAACATCAACAATTCCTTTTGCACACGTTTGGATACAACCGTTCGTATATATGGAAGTCCCGAGTAGTGTACTTGCGTAAAGTCTCCTTCAAATTGCGCGACACGCGCAGTCAGGCGTTCAATCACATCACCACGATTCTCAGAATTGAATTTCTCAGCATTCACAAATATCATCATCAGGCTTGCCTTGGTGCTATCATTATAAAGCAATCCACGATAAAACGGTAATGACTCAATGGTTTTTTTATACTCGTCTATCTCTTTTTGAGACTCTGGTTGATTCTTAACGATAGGCTCAAGATCAAACCGTTTTTTTTCTTCATTTTTATGTAGATTATACAAATGGGCAATAGAAAACACAGAATCTATTCCACTTATTTGCTTCAAATCATTTCCAAGGTTGTACCACGCTGTGAAATTTTCTTTTTGATAAATCTCCTTTCCATCTATTCCTAGTACGACGATATTGCCATCCATACCGAATGTATTGATAAAACTTTGATGCTCTTGGTAAGTAATATCATCTTTGGGTAAAAACCCTCCAAACTCGTAACTAAGCTTAACAAATTGCGCTTGATAGAGCATAAATGCAGTGATCAAACCAAGAGTTATCAAGATGGCAATTCGATTACGTAATATCCTACTTGCGACGGTTTCCCACATGATACAAAGAAACAAAATTTTCTATTGTTAGCGTTAGATTTCAAGGAGAGTATAACTTGCTTTTGTTAACGGATTAAGATTGAATTAACAGTCGACAAAACGCAGGAAAGACTATCTGCCAAGTGACCTACATAATTAATGATGACATATAAGAATCAAAAGACTACTTTTGTAGTATGGCTCACTACCTAGACAAGAAGAATTTCCTTAAAAAACTTACCCCGTACAAGGTTTTTAATAGTGCTCTTCTATTAGCTTCTTTTCAGTTAAGTAAGCTGCTTCGCCGAAGTGTGACTTGGGGTCTGCCAGACAGTGTTGCGATAGAACCCACTACCTCTTGTAATCTTCGATGTCCTGAATGCCCGAGTGGACTGCGTCAATTTTCTAGACGAACAGGCAATATGAAGTTTGATTTATTCCAAAAAATCATTGATAATAGTTATCGTCATATTTCATTTTTGACGCTTTACTTTCAAGGAGAACCTTACATTAATCCAAGTTTTTTTGATTTTGTAAAATATGCTAATCAGAAAAAAATATACACTGCCACCTCTACCAATGCTCATTTTCTTGGAGACGATAATGCCCGAAAAACAGTTGAATCTGGTCTTGATCGATTAATAATATCATTAGACGGGATTACACAAGAGATATATGAGCAATATAGAATAGAAGGGGATGTTAATAAAGTTATTGAAGGCGCTAAGAATGTCGTAAAATGGAAGAGGAAACTGAAATCCTCTACTCCTCATATTATATTTCAATTTCTCGTGGTGAAACCAAATGAGCATCAGATTGATTTGGCTAAACAATTGGCTAAAGACATCGGCGTGGACGAGATAAAATTCAAAACTGCTCAGATATATAATTATAAAAATGGACATCCTTTGATACCCACTATCGACAAGTATTCACGATATAAAAAGACTGAGCAGGGAACTTATGAATTGAAAAGCAAGATGGGGAATCATTGTTGGCGATTATCCCATTCTCCTGTAATTACTTGGGATGGATTGATGGTTCCATGTTGTTTTGATAAAGATGCGAAGTATCGCATGGGGAATGCGGCTCAGGAGGATATGTCTAGCATTTGGAAGAGCAATGCTTACAAAACATTTAGAAATAATATTCATACCTCACGGGCGTCAATAGACATCTGCACTAACTGCAGTGAAGGATTGAGTGTCTGGAAGGATGATTAGTAGTCCTTAATTCGATAGTACATCAATTTATGCGGCCCTATTGGTGGCACTTCATACCATTGATCAATGGATTCAAAGTCTTGGTTTAGGTAAAAATCAAGGGCTACTTTTCTTGCATTACACCATAGGATATCAATATTCATTTTTTTCAACTTGTTAAGAGCGAAATTGATGATTTCTCGACCAGCCCCTTCTCTTCTGTAATCAACATGCGTTGCCATGGCACGAAGTTGATAGTGTTTGTGTGCATCAGGAACTAGTGCATTCAGTTTTTCTGTATTTGTTTGAAAAAAAGAAGCCACACTTACAACACGTCCTTTGATTACTGCTCCAAGATGAAAAGCGTTGGCGCAGTCATCTATATCAATTGTGCATTCCTTTTGCGCTTGAATATGCGGCCATAACACCAAATGTCGTAATTCCTGAGTTTGCACAGAATTTAATATCTCTATCGTAATCTCACTCTTCTTCATCTCCATGTAGAAATTGATGAATATGGCGCAGGTCTTTTTTACTAGGTCTACCTCTTTCATATGGATAGTTCTTACTCATCTCTCGAATTTCTATAGCTTTTTGTTTCTCAGACTCGGGTGTTATATCCTCAATATGCTGAAATAGTAATTTGGCTCCAATTCTACTTTTTGGTATTTCCAGTATTCGATAAGTGTAAGTAATTGCTCCTTTTCTTGTGGAAATTGTGTCTCCAGGACCTACATCTACGGATGGCTTAACTACTTTGCCTTCCAATTTTACTTTACTAGTAACACAGGCATCTTTTGAGAGTCTTCGGTTTTTGTATAGTCTGAAACACCACAGTGCTTTGTCTATTCTCATTTGAATTGTAGCTAATTAATTACTTGCTCAGGACTTTGCTAGCTATTTCTTGGATTTCTTTAGCACTTTTGAAGCCAACTGCTCTTCGAATTTCTTTACCTTTTTTGGTTGTAAATATTAAAGTAGGATATTTTTTTATCTGATACTCTTCTGCAATATCCATTCCCCAAAACCAATCCACATTAACTCTAAACGCTATGAAATCCTCATTAATCAATTTTGCAAGATCAGGATCACTGAAGCTATATTTCTCCATTTGCTTACATGGTCCACACCAATCCGCATAGAAATCTAAAAGCATTGGTTTTTTTTGTTTTCTAGCGGCTTTCATTGCTTCTTCATAGGTTCCATCAAAAAAAACAATGGATTCATCATCCGTAGTAGATCCAGAAAGGATCACGCCCATAGTTAGCAATATTATCATTAAAATATTCTTCATCTTCATGTGTATTATATAAATCGGGCGTGTACAAAAATAAAAAGTCCCTGGAACATATGTTCCAAGGACTCAAAAATTATTCCAATTATTTTTGTGTATTAATATTTAATACCCAAGTGGTCTAAAGTTTCAGTATTAAGATTACCTACTGGAAGGTTATTATCTCTTTGGTACTGCATTAATGCAGCTCTTGATTGTCCACCAAGAATATTATCCGCACCTGCAGGTCCGATATCATATCCTTTAACAACTAATGCGTTTTGTATTTGTCTGTTGACGTCATTTGTCACACTACCATCACAAAGCACTTCTCTCCAATCAGAATATTCACCAGCTTTGATTAATTTTCTTTTTGTTACTGTTTCATATTTTGCAGGTATTTCAATAGAAGAAGTGGTTGCAGGTGTTTTCACAATTTTCTTTGAAACTGTTTTATATACTGCAGGCACTTCAACTGTTTTTGTAGTTGCTGGTGTTGCTACTACAGTTTTAGTTATCGTTTTGTACTTTGCAGGTACCTCAACTGACTTAGTAGTTGCTGGCGTTTTCAAAACACTAGAAGTATAAGTCGTATATTTTTCCGGAATTTCCTCAAAACAAGCTACGAAGCAATCATCAGGGTCAGCAGACATACAGTTTTTATCTTTTTTCATTGTCCATCTTGTAGATGCCTCTTTGATAAGAACTTTTTCAGTAGTTGTTTCATACTCAGCAGCAACTGCCACTAATTTGGTAGAAGCTTCTTGGATAAGTACTTTTTCAGTCACTGATTCAAACTCAGCAGGAACAATTACTAACTTAGTATATGCTTCTTTCACTAGCATTTTTTCAGTTACTGTTTCAAATTTAGCAGGAACTACTTTCAATTTAGCTGACGCTGGCTGTACAAGCACTTTTTCAGTAGTTGTTTCATACTGACTTGGGATGTAACATTTTGCGTAACACTTTCCTAATTCAGCTTTTGGAGCATCGTTAGAGCTGAATGGGTTATCGATTTGGGCCGATACTGTAAAAGCGAAAAGGCTAAACAGTACTACCAAAGGTAAAAATTTAATTCTCATTTTAGTTTATGATTTAAGTTGTTAAAATATTTATTTGTATGGTTATAGAGATTTTCATCAATATTTGGTACAAATATAGTTCATTTTTTGTTACTACAGCATGATAGTCGTATGATAAACCACACTTAAATTGTTGATTTACGGTAGCATGTAATTTTCAAGTGCTGATTATCAGGTGTTTGTGTTTTCTTAACACACCAACCATAACAACTAACTCCATTTATACAATAGATAAACTAGAGAAAGAATGTAACAATCTATTAATATTTTCGTACTATAATCACTAGCTTTTCAGCAAGTTTAGATTTAAAATATGAAATACTCGAATTTACTATTAATTTTATTTTTTTGGTTTCTTAGCGCAAGTTTTCAAGTGAGATACATGCCTACGATTCAATCCGATTGTACTATGGCTATTGACAATGCCACTTACATGAATATCCAAGAAAAAACGATGCTTAAAGAAATAAATAAAGCGCGGACACAGCCAGGAGTGTACCTGCGGTATGCACAACAATTACTAAATGTCACAAAACTTGATAGTGCAAGGCTTTCAAACATGATAAGTGAATCCATCCGTACGAAAGTCGTATACGAAGACTATGGTGAAGTTATTACTGTGGATACTATAAAAAACAATTATTACAAGAATCGTGTGATTGCAATTAACGAAATAATCGAAGTGTTAAGTATCGCAACACCTCTTGAACCTTTAATGCCAGATGAGGCTTTATATAATGCTGCAAAGAAACATGGTGCCACTCAATCGGTTAATAATTACATTGATCATTTTGGCGCTGATGGCACTTGGCCACTTGACAGAATTAAAGCAGCTGCACCTTGGGTAAAAAATGGTAATGAAAACATAGTTTCAGGAATTAATAACGAACGGGAAACAGTACTCCATTTATTGGTCGATTCGGGTGTTGAAAAACGAGGGCATCGACAGAATATTTTGAATCCCCAATGGAGAGTTTTTAGCTGTTATAATGTAACAGAGCTTAATAAAGGAGACTACAAATGGTGGATTCAAGAATTCGCTTACTAGAAACTTCGAGTTTAACTGTTTTAAACAGTCATTATATCTTTTTCTTTCGCTTCTACCGTCTTTTCCACTTTTTCAGAATAGGAATTTACAATTCCTTGAATACTTGACTCTGCCGTTTTGGCCATGTCTTCACTCAATCCATCCTTTTCTAACTGTTTAATAGAATCCAAGGCCTCCTTTCGGGAGTTCCGGATACTAATTTTAGCTGTCTCACCTTCTGCTCTAGCCTTTTTCGTTAGGTCTATTCGCCTTTCTTCCGTCAAGGCAGGAATAGAAAGGATGATCATTTCTCCATTATTTTGAGGATTGAGTCCTAGGTTTGAATTTATTATTGCCTTTTCAATTTCTTCAAGAATTGATTTCTCCCACGGCTGTATCGAAAGTGTCCGACCGTCTGGGGTATTTACATTCGCTACTTGTGACAATGGTGTACTTGATCCATAGTAATCGACCATTATACTATCCAGCATGCTTGGATTAGCTTTGCCAGCACGAATGCTACGTAATTCTTTTTCTAAATGAACAATGGATGCTTCCATTTGTTCTTTTGCCATGTCTACAATAATATTTATCTCTTCGGTCATAATTTACAATTTTAAGCGTTGGCTTCAACAAGTGTGCCAATCGTTTCACCCATAACTACCTTCTTCAAGTTTCCTGGGGTATTCATATCAAATACTATTATAGGCAGGTTATTTTCATTACATAGCGTGAAGGCTGTCATATCCATTACTTTAAGATCCTTTTGCAATACTTCTCTATAGTTTATCGTATCGTATTTTACTGCATCAGAATTTTTCACTGGATCGGAAGAATAGATTCCATCTACTTTAGTTCCTTTCAGGATTACTTGGGCTTCAATTTCGATAGCTCTCAGAGATGCTGCGGTATCTGTGGTGAAAAATGGGTTACCTGTTCCTGATCCAAATATTACTATTCGTCCTTTTTCAAGATGGCGCATTGCTTTTCTTCTGATGAAAGGCTCTGCAATGGTTTTCATTTCTATGGCTGACTGTAATCGCGTGTGTAATTCTAGTTTTTCTAGTGCTGCTTGCAGTGCCATACAATTTATCATGGTTGCTAACATGCCCATATAATCGCCTTGGGTACGTTCCATCCCGCCTTCTTCTGCTTGAATACCTCTAAAAATATTTCCACCTCCGACTACTATTGCCAATTCCAATCCCATATCAACTACTTCTTTGATTTGCATAGCATAGCTAGCTAATCGATTGTTGTCAATACCAAAATTTTTCTCTCCCATAAGTGCTTCTCCACTTATTTTGAGCAATACACGTTTATATTTTAAGCTTTCCAATTTTGTATAATGTTTAGCGATTAGTATGTAGGCAAATGTAGAAATAAAAAAAGAGAGTCTATCCAGACTCTCTTTTCTTTTTCTTTATCTTTTTAACCGTTTAAGATAAGCTGTATTTACTGTATGAAGTAACAGTAAGTCCATTATCTGCATCGTTCAAGTATTGTTTTACAGTTTTTTTGTTATCCTTGATGAATTTTTGGTTTAATAAGGTGACTTCAGAGAAGAATTTATTTAATCTTCCTAGAGCTATTTTTTCAGCCATTTCTGCTGGCTTACCCTCTTTGATAGCCAATTCCTTACCTACTTCTATTTCTTTATCAATGATATCTTGTGAGACACCTTCTTTATCTAAGGCAATAGGTGACATTGCAGCTATTTGCATAGCCACATCTTTGGCTTCATCTGACTTCCCTTCTTTGTTAAGTCCTACAAGAGCAGCGATACCATAACCCGGATGATTATAACCAAATACTGTTTCACTTTTGATTACTTCAAAAGCAGATAGATCAAGTTTTTCACCAATCACACCAGTTTGTTCGATTATTTTCTCTGAAATTGTAACACCTTCAAAATCCATTGATTTCAATTCGTCCAAAGATGAAACACCGTTATCAAGTGCAATTTTAGCAATCTTAGCAGCAAATTCCACGAAAGAATCATTTTTTGCAACGAAATCAGTTTCACAGTTTAATCTTACGATTACACCTGTTTTACTATCCGCAGAAGTTTGTGTAATAACCACACCTTCTGAAGCATCTCTATCCCCTCTCTTTGCAGCCACTTTTTGACCTTTTTTTCTTAGAATTTGAACAGCTTTGTCAAAATCTCCATTGGCTTCTACGAGTGCATTTTTGCAATCCATCATTCCTGAGCCAGTTTGTTTTCTTAGTTTTCCTACGTCTGAGGCAGTAATTCCCATTTTAATAAATAATTATTTGATTATAAAAATTGCTAATGCTTAATTTAGGCTTTAGCTTCTACTTTTTCATCTTTACTTTGACTCTTACGTTCCATTTTAGATTTCTCTCTTTCTGCCAATCCTTCTTTCACTGCATCTGCAATGTGTTTCATAATAACGTCAATTGACTTTGAAGCATCGTCATTTGCAGGAATTGGGTAATTGATAAGTTGAGGATCTGAATTGGTATCGCACAAAGCAAAAGTTGGCATATTCAATTTTCTAGCTTCTTTTACTGCAATATGCTCACGGTGTACATCTACGATAAATACAGCATGTGGCAATCTCGTAAGATCAGCAATACTACCAAAGTTCTTTTCAAGTTTTGCTCTTGTTCTAGTAATTTGGAGTCTTTCTCTTTTTGACAAAATCTCAAGTGTACCGTTGGCACCCATGTTATCAATTGTCTTCATTTTATTGATTGCCTTTCTAATGGTAGCAAAGTTTGTCAACATTCCACCTGACCATCTTTCCGTAATGTACGGCATGTTCATCTCTTTGGCGTACTCGGTAACGATGTCTTTGGCTTGATTTTTTGTTGCAACAAAAAGAATTTTCTTCCCAGATGCGGCTAAATTTCTTAGCACCTGTTTTGCTTCTTCAAGTTTTGCGATCGTTTTATTAAGATCGATGATATGGATACCTTTCTTCTCGTCGAAGATATAAGGTGCCATGTTTGGGTTCCATTTTCTTTTTAGGTGACCGAAATGAACGCCTGCTTTTAGGAATTCATCAAATATTTCTTTTGACATATTAATTGTATTTAGGTTTACATTCTATTTAATAGCAATCGTGCAGTAGTCCGAAGAATCGACACAATTTGGATACTAAACCAGCGTCAATATTAACGCTTGCTAAATTGAAATTTCTTACGAGCTTTCTTCTGACCGGGTTTCTTTCTTTCGACCATTCTAGGGTCTCTAGTCATTAGTCCTACGATTTTTAGTTTTGGCTTATTCTCAGCGTCCACTTCTACAAGGGCTCTTGAGATCCCTAATCGAATAGCTTCCGCTTGACCATTTACACCTCCACCTTTAACATTAACCATGACATCATATTGCCCTACAGTATCTGTAAGCATAAATGGCTGATTAAGTTTATAGTGTAGTGTGTCTACGGTAAAATAATCTTTCGCATCTTTATTATTGATGGTTATTTTACCTTTACCAGTGCTGAGATATACTCTTGCCACTGATGATTTTCTTCTTCCAATTTTATTGATTACATCCATTGTAAGCTTCTATTAAAATTTGTGTTCTTTTGGTTTTTGGGCAGCATGTTTATGCTCAGACCCGACAACAACGTGAAGGTTTTTATACATAGCAGCTCCCAATGTATTGGTAGGCAACATGCCTTTTATTGCTTTTTCTACCATGGCAAATGGTTTTTTTGCCATTAATTGGTTGGCTGTTGTGATTCGTTGTCCACCAGGGTAACCTGTAAATCGGATGTATTTCTTATCGGTCCATTTCTTACCACTCAACTCAATTTTCTCTGCATTGATTACTATTACGTAATCGCCACAGTCAACATGAGGTGTGAAGTTAGTTTTATGTTTTCCTCTAAGTAATCTGGCAGCTTCAGACGCTAAACGACCTAGTTTTTTTCCTTCAGCATCTAGTACTAACCACTCTTTATTAACAGTAGCTTTATTGGCTGATATCGTTTTATAACTTTGTGTATCCACTTTATTACTATATTTAAATTTGTTCTGTCCTAGTATTGATTTGACTAAAAAATCGTTCTTTTAATCATACAAGCCAATACCATAAACAGTATTATCCCCATTTCTTAGGGGCTGCGAAATTACGGTTGTTTTTTTGAACTAACAAAGTTTTTCAACAATTTTTAGATACTTCGAGTAAATTAGGGTCTAAACATGATTATTTTCAAGCTCCTTGTTCACATCCGCTCACAAAACAACCCCCTTCACATGATTGACGTACAGTTACTTAATAAAAATATTGACTAAATCAATCGAAAACTGATAAAATTAACTTTCTCCAGTGAATATCATTCCGTCTACTTGATTATCCCTGAATACAATATCGTTCTGTTTTTCGACTTACACTTTCAATGCCTACATCTTGACCCCATTGAAACGGAGACAATAAGACTAAGAGAAGTGTTACAGATGCTCTTATATATTTAATTAAGAATCAACGAGTAAGTGACTAGTTTAGTAGGAAATTTATAGGCAATGTATACAATACCTTTACTGGCTCTCCATCACGCAATCCAGGTTTCCATCGAGGCATTTTCTTAATAATCCGAATTGCCTCCACATCGCATCCATATCCTATTCCTTTTAGTACTACGACACAATCAATAGAACCATCCTTTTTCACTTGAAACCTAACATACACCTTTCCCTGGGTGTTGTATTTCATTGCAGAGTCCGGATATAGGATATTGTTTTGTAAATATTTCGCTAGTTCTAAATGTCCACCTGGAAACTCAGGCATTTCATCCAGATCACTAATAATTATTTCCTCTTCATCCTCAACATCTCGTGCCTCTACCTTCATACTATCCACAACGGACTCTTGCCCATAGATACTATATGACACCAATAACGTGATTAACAACAACAGAGCTACTCTCAAGACACAATCATATTCATGCTAATTATCGAAGTGTAAAGTTCACTGGCAACGTGTACCAAACATTTACAGGTTTTCCCATGTTCTCACCAGGTTTCCACTTGGGAACACTCTTAATAACACGCACTGCCTCTTCATCACAACCAGCACCTATTCCTTTTAACACTTGTACTTTTGCTATAGAACCATCTTTTTGAACAACAAATTTGACATAAACCTTACCTTGAGTATTGGTCTCCATAGCAAGATCTGGATACTTGATATTGGATTGAAGGAATTTAGCAAAAGCCAATGCTCCGCCAGGAAATTCGGGCTGAACAGATGCAGACATAAATATCTGATCTTCATCGTCATCTTCTGGCTCATCTGGCTCTACTATTACGATGTCTTTATCCTCATCTACATCAAGATCGTCTTGATCTACGGTTTCTTCTTCTTCAGAATCATCATCAATAATCTCAATTACTGTTACTACTTGAGCTTGTTTTATAGGCTCTTGTTTTTTCAAATCCTCACTTGGCGGAACAAACTCTTCCTCCAGTAGGTCTTCATTAAAAACCTCAAGTTCTACATAACTTGGGTCAAACTGCTTCCATTGAAAAGCAACTAATATCATTGCCATGGCAGCCATAAGCCCCATGGTCCATAATGCTTTTGACTTACGATTGATATCTGCAACTGGGTTTTTCTTTAATTCCATAATGTCGTTTTTTTAGAATGCACTAATGTACACATTTATTTTGTTTTAAAATTAACTGGTAGATAAAAATATGAATCCACCTTTTTTCCATCCACTAATCCAGGCTTCCATTGGGGTAAATTACTTAGCACTCGAACGGCTTCTTCTTCACATCCACCGCCGATTCCACGTATTATTTCTATGCTACTTGTACTTCCATCTCTACCCACAACGAATCGAACATGAACTTTCCCCTCGATTCCATTTTGGAGAGCAATATCGGGATAAACTATTTCTTTTGCTAGCAAATTGAACAGTGCTTGATCGCCTCCGGGGAATTCAGCCCGTACATCTGTCACTATATAAGGCCTGTCGATTGGAGGCTCAAATCCATCATCAGGGTCGTCTCCATCGTAAACAACGGTGTCAATTAGCGAGGATTGATAATCCGGTGATTTAGTTTCAATATCAGGAATTATCACCATTTTTGCCCCTTTTGTCTTTTTGACAACCTTCCCAGTCATTTTCTTTTTTTTCTTTGGCTTTGGCATTACTGGTACAGCTTCGAAGTCTATTGAAATAATATCAACAGAGTGATAAATGTCCATTTCAGGTTCAAATTGTTTCCATTCAAATGCCACTAAGGTAAATGCGAATGCTGCTGTAAATCCTAGTAGCTTTAGTGTACTTATACTTGCTTGTGGTTTGTCTATTTTTCTCATAACTTTTGGTTTATTTATAAAATCTCCAAGACATCAGAACATTCAAGAACACATAATTATCGATGAACTAGTAGCTTAGAGATAATAACCCATCAAAAACTACACCAAGTTGATTAAAAAATAAATGATTCTACGAAAAAGTTTATCTTTTGCAAGCTAAGGTTGCCATTCTACAACAAACGGCACTGGAAGGAATAATTAATCTGGAAAATTCATCGATTTTTCAGCGAATAAGCAGCCCCTGCAAGTTTGGGGTTTTTCAAACACCAAAATTTGGGTGTTTCTAAATCGGGGTTTCACGCTTTGCTTCTCACGAACCCAGCTTGCAGTTCTGCTGAGCTTGCCGAAGTATTCATACAATAACTTCGTATTTGTATGATTAAAGCGGGTTAAGCGATAAGTTCTTCGTACTTTTCACTTGTGAGAAGGGTATCCAAAGAAGAAGCGTCCTTTAATTCTATCTTCACAAGCCATCCTTCCCCAAAGGGATCGCTATTAACAAGTTCAGGATTGTCAAGAATTGCTGAATTTACTTCTAAGATTTTAGCATCTACGGGAAGGAATAAATCCGAAACTGTTTTTACCGCTTCAATAGTACCGAACACCTCTCCAATAGCAAGTTCTTCACCCTCTGTCTCAATCTCGATAAACACTATATCTCCAAGTTCACCTTGAGCAAAATCAGTTATACCTACGATGGCAATATTTCCATCAAGGTTTACCCATTCGTGATCTTCTGTGTATTTTAAATTTTGTGGGACATTCATAATTATAAGTTTTATTGTGCTAAAGTAAATCGTATTGCAATACCAGCGTTTATATTAGTTGTTGGGTAAGACAAGACGAGTTGTGGGTTTGTAAATTGATGATCATAGAATAAACGAAAGTTCAATTGATTATTCAACGTGTAGTCAGCATAGGTCTTGAGTGAAAACACAAGTTGACCTGAGGTTACTTGGTTTTGCTCAATCTCATTGCCTTCATCATCCGTTACAATAATCCTTGTGATGATGATATTATCTCTAATGGATAGATCACCACGTACATTTAAATCATTAA
The DNA here is from genome assembly GCA_024279715.1 of Bacteroidota bacterium. Classification (GTDB taxonomy): domain Bacteria; phylum Bacteroidota; class Bacteroidia; order Flavobacteriales_D; family JABDKJ01; genus JAJRRH01. The sequence goes on along the minus strand of JAJRRH010000164.1, from coordinate 18,045 downwards.
CAGGGCGTTTCTTACCTTGGATTTTGAAAGGGAACTTTACGTTTTTAAAACGATATCCTGTTCCTATCACTAGTTCATTACTTCTATTCTCTGTCAATTGATAGTTAGATAATGAGAAGTTAAGGGTTCTACTCCGTTTTATTTCCACCTTGGATATAAGGCTGTTTTGCCAGGTCATGTCTACGTTTATCAGTGGGCTTAATTGTTCAGAGATAGAGATACTTTGAATTTGTAATTTTGGGATTATATTATTGTTTATATCTCGTGCTTGCGGCCCTAAATCTGGTGATGTATAATTTAAATTGGAAGTATATGACCCTAATGAATAAGACGATCTATAGGCATGTCCGATGGTAAAGGATTTGAAAATCTTTTTTATTTTTTTATTTTTAGAGAATCCATCATAAGTAACACGCCAATTAGGCATTGGCAATATTGATAAGGGACTCAGACTCGCTTTATCGGCAGCGACATCTGTATAGGCCGCAATAAACGCTGGGATTACGACATCCTGCGATGTGCTACCATAACCGTCATAGAATGCATTGGAAGGGGTTTCATTAGCCAATCGTGCGGATATCACTCTTCTGTTGGTCATGAATTGCCTAAAGACCGCACTAGACTGGTCTTCATTATCCTTACTAAAGGTAGAGCCTAAAGAAATAATGGACACGCTGTAACTACCTGTTTCAAGGTTATTATCATCAACAAAATCCTGTAAATCTTCATTAAATCTAAAGAATCCAGAATTGTTTCTTGCTTTGGTTCTAGTGGCTGTTACATCTATTCTGAAGTGCTTAATTGGCTCTATTTTCATGCGCAAGTTAAGATTGTCAGAATAAGTATTGGTGTGTGCAATATTCTGATTGTTTTGGGTACTTATCCAACCTTTTCTAGCGGCATAGAAAGGATAATCGGGATCTTGTTCTCCGAATACAAAACCTAGTCCAGGCGCACTAAAACTAGGATCCATACCAATAACACTAGTATTAGGAGTATAACTAGGAAGCAACTGCCCTTCCGTTTGTGTATAAGTGATATTGATGTTTTTCAGCATCATTATAAATCGAGCAGCCTCGTGTATAATATTAAACGGTTCTGGTTTTCCTTTATTCGTACTTGCTGATTTAGCTCCTTTCTTAAGACCTCCCTTATTGGCACGTGAGCTATTACGTTTTTTAGATGAGCTATTAATTTTCTTTAAATAAGGCACCTTGTTATACAAATTAAGAAAATTAACCTGCGCATTCACATTCATGTTTCTAGAATTCTGAATGGTATTTGCCAAGAGTGAATCTTGCGCAAATGGTGCTCGCTGCCAATCATAGGTGCCAGCGTATCCTGTATTAACTGTAATCCAATCTGTCAAAGGAAACTTATCAAGGGGGAGCTTATAACTTACATTAAATGTATGGTTATAGTTAGTCGTTTCTCCGAAATTCTCAATATTCCCCCAAACTTCCTGTTTCAGATCTTCATAGGTTTCGTCGGTATTGTCCACGATACCTGTAGGCTCTCCAATTATGGCTTGATTATTTGCGGTAAAGTTGACTCTCAATGATTTAGTGATATCATATTTTAAGTCATAAACTCGGGTCCAATTAAATGTCTTGGTGTATTGTGCTTGCGGTTGGAATGAAAAACCAGTAGTGTTATTTCTTGTTTGAAATTCGTTATAGGTACGATCCATGTCCGTTCTGAAAGAAAATTGTTTTGGCCCTAGATTAAAATTAAAATCCTTTATCAGTTTCAACCATTTGGATTTACCAATTGCGCCAATACTACCAAAAGGCTTTATGGTTAACGGTTTTGGTGAGAAGTTGTAGGTCAGTCCGCCATGATAGTTTCGTGTGTTATTGAATTCAGTGTTGATATCATATGCTGTAATTTCATTATATGAGTACGATGCACTTACATTGGATATGTCATAAAAATGGGGCTTACCTGCTCCAGTTGGTCTTTCTCGTCGCACATTGGTCAGATTGAAGCTGCGGCGTTTCAAGAATTCACGGCGTCTTCTTAAGAAAGCTCTACGTTCTGCACCACTCAGGGACTGACTAACTTCTCTTGTTTCTATATCTGGTGACAATGGATCAAACTGTGGATTAGATATGGTCTCACTATAGCCAAGGTAAAGGGGTATTTTGATTCCAGAATTTTCGGGCAAGAATTTACCTAATTCAATGTTTGACGAGGCGTCGACACCACGTATTTCTTCTTTTTGACGTTCATTAACTTTTTTCTCTATACTTCCAAATCCCGGGGTACTCATATTGGCAGCTACTGAAAGATTACCAAGGTCAGCAAGCTGCGTATTGACTCTTGCTATGGCAGCCCAACCACTACGTTCATCGAAGTCCGACAACCTTAATTCATTGACCCATATTTCAGCACATTTACTTGCCCCATCATCAATATCAACCCACGGATTATTAAGGGATGCAGGATTTCTTATCCCAATCATAACAGTCTTTACGGCACTCAAAACAGGATTACCTTTAACAGCTATTCTCCGTGTTCCAGATTCAATCATTTTCTCATATTCCACATTGGTCAAATGATTGTTCAAATTTCTTTCCGTTTTTAATTGTTTCAGGTCACTAAAAACTATCTCCATTTCATTGGCTTCTTTCCAAACATCTGATGGGCTTACAGCACCATCATCAGTGGAGTATAATGGCACTTCATACTCATAGTAGTTATCTTTGAAGTCAGTTCCAAGACGTACAAATACAGTTAAGTCTGCATAATTTAAGTCATTGACAGGGTCTGCATTTTCAGCATGGATAAACATCTTCAGTTTTTTGTATGTTCGCATATCGATATTCAAATTTCTGAAAGCTGCTTTCGAAATACCATCAGGCAATTCACATATATTTAAAGCGAGGGATTGCTCATTCAATTGTGTTGCTCTCGTGGAGCCAAATTGTTGCTCACGAATAATACCATCTGGAAGCACGTAGTTAACAGGTTGTTTATTGCTATTCTCTTCAAGGTTGACTGCGGAGATATCAAAGGTAGGTGAACTCTCTTGACCAGGACCAATATCTGTTTCTAAAAAACCATTGAATTTTCTCCACTCTCCTCGTACAAGTTCGAGCCTAGCAAATCGTAAGGTAATATCTTGTGACCACCCTTTAAGGTACATTCTCATAAATCTGATGGATCTAAAATCTTGTATCCCTCCTATTTTTTCAGCCGAACCATTAGACAGATCTCTCAATGGAATTTTGAATTGATACCATATTATATCTCTGTCTTCCTCATTGATAGTGGTAACTGTACGTGTTTGTTTGTCGGTGATGTAATTCTGACCAACGTTCATTTGTGATGGTATCAGATTCACTCTGTACTGGAAATAGCTTTCGGTTTTACTTAGATTCTGGTCTTGATTTACATCTTCTGTAGATGGGCCTACTGGTGATCTTGTGGGATAATCTTCGGGGGAATCTACTGCAGTTACTGCGTCTCCCTCTGTATTATTATATCGTTTATATCGTTGTAGAATATCTAGCCCTTGATTATCATAATCACTTCCTCTATAATAATGATAATTATCATTGGAAGGATCTGATTGCACTATGGTTTGAATCGGTCCAGGCAATGCATTTACATAATCCGCAAGTTGTGTGTTTTCCAATTCATCATTAAATCCATCATAACCAACATCCTGACTTGCATTCGACTCGGAGGCATTATCAAAAGCATTCACAATAGCTTGTCCTGTAGGTACCATAGCCCAGACGGTTGTATCTACACCCGCAGCTGGATTTCCCTCACTAGGCAATCCACTTTCAAAGCTTTTACGAGAATCTCTCAATATATCTTCGGAGATATTCCCAAGATTAAAGTATAGTTGTCCGCCTCCTGTGTTTTCCGCATCATCATTAAACGGATCCATCATCCAAAATTGAATAAATTCAATATTGCTTTGTTCGAAATTAGTAGTAGTAAGATCCCTCATAATACCACCCCATTTTTCTTGTGGCGACTGTCCAATACCATATCCAATGGTTCCGTTCGGATTGAGTGAAAGGTCAGGGTTATAATTGTATGTTCCTATTTCAGAAGGATAAAAGCTAAGGTCAAATGTTGGTAACGTTGGGAGAGAGCCTGGTGCTAAATCTCTAGTTGGAAACACTTCTTTTTCTCTCACCTCTCTCATTCGATGATCCGACTGCATGTCAGAGGTAACATTTGGTGGTAGGAGCGAATTATTATTACCAAAAAACAAATTATCAATGGTGTGCCAACTCAAATGGGATCGATTGTATCCATAGGCAAGGTCGTCAATTAGGTTTCCTTCAGGGAAGTTAATATCTTGCCCTTGAGGCGTACTTGCCAGGGACCAACGTGTCCATGAGCGCAGGTCGATAGTAGAATAGCTCCCTTCAAAGTCATCCACATATGATATTCCTTCTTTAGTAATGGCTCTAGAGTGACCAGGTAAAAGTTGTGCGAATTCCGCTGAGAAATTAAAATTTGAAGCTTCTTTGGTTCCGTAAAATGGTAGTTTATCCACAAGTTTGGTAATAAACTGAGATTCTTTCTGGTAGTTGATATCTGCACCCCAAATCGTGTTACTGATAGGTTCAGATCCCACATCTATTTTTTGAGTAATCGGTCTTTCACTTAAATTTAGAATAGTTCCTCCCACAAGCAGATTGTCATTCACCTCGTAGTCGAAACGATTACCAACCATGGTTTTGGTTTGAAAATTAAGTCCATTATTACTTTCCAGAGATATTTTGATGGGGGTGCCAGACTCTAGCAATCCCGAGTTTAAAATCTTCACTCTTCCAAGGTTATAATCCACCGTATAATCTTGATTTTCTATTAGCTGAACCCCACCAGCAGTAACTTTCACTGATCCTTGTGGGACATTGATGGCGTTTAAAGATATTTCATCTGACGAAGCCGACTGGTAAGTACCCTTGAGTTTGAATCTATTGAGCTCAGGAATTTGTTGTGCAGCTATTTTCGTTGAGTCATAAAGTGCTTGAAATACGATGCCTGCTCTATCCGCTTCTGAAACTCCGACAGCCTCAAGCTTACTATCAAGTAAAGAACCAAATGGCTCTACAGAAGTGAAAAACACTCGACCATTTCTCTCATTGATTGTTCCACCTTGGGTGCCAGCATTTGGCACATAATCAAAGACCCCATCTGGGCTGTTTGTGCCATTCTGATCTATTCTATCCAAATTAAGAACATTGACAAGTGGCAAATGACTTAATCCATCTTGCGGCAAGAATGGAATGTCATATCCCTCGGTAGGATCGTTATACCACACATCTAATCTAAAGTTTTCTCTATTGACTTGATACGCTCCTATGGAATAAACATTTTTCATCATCAAATCCCACAATTTATTCTTAGGATTAGTGGTTGTCGACTTTAACAATCGTACCATCAAGGCATTCGGTGGTTCAATACCATCTGTGGAGAACTCTCCTACTTGATAGGTCTGTCCATTGATGGTATATTCATAGGCTACCCCTAAGACCTCATCATTGTTTAGCGATTGGTTCAACGAGATGAAGCCAAGTCTTGAATTGTATGAGAACTCTGATGGACTCAAACTACGAGCGCTTTCAAGATCCTCGAAATGATTTGAAGGAATATACCCCAAACTAGTCAACACACCTGAAGCAGATGAAAACGAGCGTATTGCAGGGTTATTGGCCACTGAATTATAAAGGGTATTATTATCATTATCTGGCAAGTCCGTTGGACTAATATCCGTTTGCCCAGTGGGTATGCTGTTAGGATCCCAGTATATTTGATCTTCACCAATATCCGTGAATGCAACAATGTTCCTATTTCCTTCATAGGCAGACCTTTTATTGGTCACCCACACTTCTATACGAGTAATGCCTATTGGAGAATTCACTATTGGTAGTCCGGCTAACGCCTCATCATAATGATCTCGGAAATAATTACTTAAAAAATAGTGACGATTGGCCTCATAGTCATCGGCTGACAATTCAAAGTCTTGTGTTTGAGACCCTCCTTCCACGTTAATTTCCTTTCTTACCCCCTTTTCCTGAGAGAGAATTGTCGTAGAAGTTAGTTTACCCCATTTCGACTGGAGTTTTATTCCAAACAAACTTTGGCTACCACTGATTAAGGAGCCAGATAGTGGAAGATTAACATTACCTGCCTCAATTTTCTGAATAATCTCATCCTCTTTACCTGAGTATTCAAGCTTCATCTTATTCTCAAAGTCAAATGAATTTTGAGTGTTATAATCAAATTGCAACTTCATTTTGTCGCCAATGCTTCCAACAAGGTTGAGTTGGATGTTTTGGTCAAAATCAAATACTGTATTGGTCTGTTGCCGTACTGACAGGTTTGGATTTGCTGTTTTAGAATAATTTACGCCAAAGGTAAGTTCGGCAGACCCTTGGGGACGTATTTCAATCTTATCACTTCCAAAAATATTGTTAAACACCTCGCTTTTGATATTCAATGATGGTTTGAATGGATTGGGATTATTATTTTGTTGTTGATTATTATTACTATTCTGAACAAAATCCTGCCAATTGGATTGAATAATGTCATCCATCGAATATTCCAAAAACTCATTGGACGTCATGGAGCTAGGATTTCGATAGTTCAAACCACCCACTGTTTGGAAAAAATTATATTCTCCAGATACTGGGTCGTAGGACATACTATCTGATATATTGGACGGCGTAATATCAATCAGTCCACCACCACCAAAAGGGTTGTACGTATCTGAAATAGGATAAGGCAAGTCTACTTCAGGAGAATCCACAGGGAGTGTGAAATTAGTTTTTCGCCAAGAGGCTACCTCCATCTTGTCTGAAGAGGAGAATGCAAACAAGCCAAGGATTACAACAGCGCTCATGCTAGCGTAAAAGGTTCGTTTTATATTTGAGGGGGAGTTAGTCAAAATATATTTATAAAACTTTCAAACTTTCTTTTATCAACTCTTCCACAGTGAGGATGTTGTTCGTCTTATTCACCACTGTTTTAAGCACGGTATCTACTTTGGTTTTATCGAAACCAAGCGTACACAATGCGCTAAACGCTTCGTTTCTTATCGTATTGCCTGAAGGAGGAGAAATATTTCCCAACATTGGAGACAAATCCAATTTACCATGCAATTCCATTATTACTCTTTGGGCTAATTTAGGTCCGATACCTTTTACAGATTTTATCCTGCTGATGTCTTTACTAGCCACAGCGTTTTTCAGTTCATCTGGAGACAAAGTAGACATAATAATATTGGCCATATTACTACTTACACCAGATATTTTCACAAGTGTACGGAATAAAAACCTTTCATCCTCAGCGACAAAACCATAAAGATTATGGTTGCTAGCACCGGAACGTACATCCACAGAGACTGCATAATGTGTCAACAATTTACAATTTTCTTCATCTTTCAATTGCTCAAAAGTATGCAAAGAGATATGGAGTAGATACCCAACGCCATTACAGCTAATAACTGCATGCGTTGGTGACTTCTCGACTAATTTTCCTTCTATAAAAGTTATCAAATCTTATGATTAGGTTTCATTATACTACCTCATAATACCCAAGGTCAAAACGAGCGTAAAATTAGTAATTTTATTATAGAATCAAGCATTCGTACATATTAATTATAACTACAAATAATTTGTACTTTTGAAATTTGCAAAAATCCGTTAATGAATAAAAAAATCGTGTTACTAACAGGTGCCGGAATGAGTGCTGAGAGTGGTCTTAAAACATTTAGAGACAACAATGGATTATGGGAAAATCACAATATCTATGAAGTAGCTACTCCCAATGCTTGGCAAAAAAACCCAGAACTTGTCTTAGCTTTTTACAATCAAAGGCGCAAGCAACTTGAAAATGCATCCCCCAACGATGGCCATAGAATGATTGCTCAATGGGAAAAGGATTACCATGTGACCATCATTACTCAAAACGTGGACGATCTCCATGAAAGAGCGGGATCGACAAATATATTGCATCTCCACGGAGAGTTAACAAAAATTCGATGCAGCAAAGACCATAATCACATCAAAGACATAGGCTATGAGCCGTTGAATATCGGCGATTTATGCCCAGATGGGCATCAGAATAGACCCCATATCGTATGGTTTGAAGAAGCTGTACCAAGCATTCCAAAAGCGGCTCAGATTGTAGCAGAAGCCGACATATTGGTTATCATAGGCACTTCCATGCAAGTGTATCCTGCGGCTGGACTACACCAATATTCAAATCCAGACTGCCCTATTTTTAACATCAATCCAGATGATGCCGTTAATTTGGAAAAAAGAATAATCAATATCACAAAAGGTGCTATCGAAGGCCTTTCTTATTTCTCTAAAAAAATCTTACCTTCCCTATAATGAGGATTGTTTTTATGTTTTTTTTTCAAAAATAAATTACCTTTGCTCCACCAAGTATTTGATGAAATAATTTGGCACGCATGTTGCCTTACATTAATAAAAAACTACAATAATGATTAAAAAAACGATTATTTTAGCGCTAAGCATTTGTCTATCAACACTTACATTTGCGCAAGAATTAAGCAAAGTCCCTTCGATTACTGTAAAACAACTTGACGGAACAGCCGTAGATATATCAACCATAAAAAATGATGGTAAACCGATCATAATCAACTTCTGGGCAACTTGGTGCTCTCCCTGCAAGAAAGAGCTTAACAATATTTCGGAGCTGTACGATGAATGGGTGGAAGAGACTGGTGTTAAGATAATTGCTGTTTCCATTGATGACAGTCGATCTTCTTCTAGGGTAAAACCTTATATTGATGGTTCAGGATGGGATTTTGACATTTTATTGGATGAGAATTCTGACTTGAAAAGAGCGATGGGTGTCACTTCTCCCCCATTTACTTTCCTTATAGATGGTGAAGGAAATATCGTGTATAAACATGTTGGATATAGTGAAGGAGATGAAGATGAACTATACGAAAAAGTGCTAGAGCTCGTAAAGTAACATTACACCCCATAGGAATCCAAACCTAAAGTCGTTTAGAGAGGGAGATTCCCAAAAAAATATTACTTTTAAGCCCACCAAATATTGGTGGGCTTTTTTTTGCATTAAACTATTATCCAATATCTTGAAAGTATTATACTATTTTTTAAGCACGATTTCTGTTTTGATCGTTAGCCTTTCTATACAAGCTCAGAACGAACAACCTTTGACGATACAAGGTAATTTCCAAATAGATACGCAGTACTATAATGAAGACTCATTGATTGGTGCGGCGCAACCAGAATCCAAGCAAGGAATCAATGCGCAAGGATATATCACGCTTTCCAAGGGAGGTTTTCAAGTGGGAGGACGATATGAATTCTATGGCCCATCGTTAATGGGTTATCCAGCTGGTTCAGACTGGAAAGGCAGCGGCATAGGTTTTCGATTTGCTTCTTACAAAAATACAGACATGGAGATTACCGTCGGACACTTCTATGAGCAATTTGGCAGTGGTATGATTTTCAGATCCTATAACGAACCGTTTCTGGGAGTCGATAACGCCATGGATGGGGTGCGTGTGAGGTACAATCCAATAAAAGGGATCCATCTGAAAGGCGTTTTTGGGAGACAGCGTCTTGCCTTTAACTCCAAGACAGTATTAGGCAGTGGACTATTACGTGGTGGCGATTTAGAGGTCAATATCAACGAATTGTTTGAGAAATTAGGTGCTAAAAAGACAAAGGTCACTCTAGGTGCGGGTATGATTAGTAGATATCAAGGTTATTTAACTTCAGATTTTGAATTACCTAAAAATGTTGCAGCCTTCTCATCGAGACTGGATATCCGCAAAGGAAAAGTGGGGCTATCTGCTGAATATGCCTACAAGATGAATGATCCGAACAATACCAATGGGGATATTTTCAAACCAGGAAAAGGAATTCTTGGGTCAATGGTATATTCTCAAAAAGGGTTCTCTGTGTTACTACGGGGCAAAGTAATAGACAATATGTCTTTTAGTTCTGTAAGAGCACCTTCTTCCCCATTTGACCTGAATGTAAATTACATGCCTGCCATTACGAAACAACACACCTATAATCTACCTGCGACCTTGTATCCGTATGCAACAGCTGTGAATGGAGAGATTGGATTTAGCGGTGAGATAACTTACAAATTCAAAAAGACCAAGAATGCTAAGTCAAAAATTGACAAACTACTTGGGGGTAAATATGGAACTAAAGTCACTATTGGCTATACACATGCTAACACTCTAGATACCACTCATTTTTACAGCAATGAAGCTAGTCTTTGGGAGCAATACGAAGTGGATCCCACAAGGCAAGGGTACAGTACCAATTTTTTCAGTATGAAAGGGAGAAACATGATTAAAGACTTTAATATTGAGATAGCCAAGAAGATCAATAAAAAATGGAAAGGAAAATACACGTATTTCAATCTCGTATTTGACAAGTGGCTGGTACAAAAAGCTGTGATTAACGACCATATTCCTATCATATATGCCGATATTCACGTTGTTGATGTATCCTATAAAATCAACAAAAAACATAATGTTAGGGTAGAATTACAAAATCTAAGCACCAAACAAGATCAAGGGGACTGGGCTACCGCCTTGATAGAATATACTGTTTCGCCCCATTGGTTCGCAACGGTTATGGATCAATATAACTACGGCAATGAAATTGAAAATCAAAAAATCCATTATCCAATTATATCTGCAGGATATCTAAAGAACTCTACTAGAATTGAACTTAGGTATGGGAAACAACGAGCAGGTATCTTTTGTGTAGGTGGAGTATGTCGTGAAGTTCCTGCATCTAATGGCATTGCTCTATCTCTCTCTAGTAGTTTCTAATAATTTGAAAAAGCCCTTATGAAAAGAATATTCGTTTTAATCGCTCCACTTCTTTTAATGATGTACTCCTGTGACAAGGTGGATAATCCGTATCCAGAGGATTTCAGCTGTAATAGTGGCAATGGCTCTTCCTCTATCGGCACCATGATTACGAATAGTATAATTTCTACAGAACTTGCTTCTGATGCAGTAACGAAAAGCATTTTACTCGAAGATTACACTGGATTCAAGTGTACCAACTGTCCTGACGCACATGAAGTGGCACAAGACATAAGAGACACCTATGGCGACCAAGTAAAGATAATGGCATTGCATGTGACGGACGTCTTTGCTGCTCCAACGGATGGCACGGTATATCCTGACCCTTTCTCTCAAGACTTCAGAACAGAAGCTGGTGAAATATATGTCAGTCAATTTGGTGTTTTTGCTTTGCCTTCAGGATTGATTAATCGCAATAGTTCTAATGGTTTCTACACTATACCATTTGCATCATGGGAGACGGAAATAGATGCTAGGATCAATGAAATGGCGGATATCAGAATGGATATATTTAGCGCTCACTATTCTGAAGACACTTTGAAGGTAAACTTTGATATTGAATTTCTCGAGGCTTTGGATGGTGATTATTACGTCACTATTAATCTTGTGGAAAATGAATTGACCTCTGCGCAATACACCACAGGAGAGGTAGAGTATGATTACCTACAAAAAGATGTTTTCAGAGGGACACTGAACGGCGTCTATGGGGAATTGGTCAATAGCGATCCTCAAGATATGGACTTGCATATTGTAGAGGGAAATTATTTTTTACCCGGGAATTCAATTGATCCAAACACTCCCAATCCTGATATTGAAATCGAAGATTGTCATATTATTATTTATGTCTATAAATCAGACTTTGATAATGGTATATTTGACATTTATCAAGTCGCTTCGGCAGAAGTGACCTTTTAGTATTTTCCTCGAATGAAAAAGTACACACTCCTTTTAACCTTCATTTTTCTATATTTATCTTCATTTTGTCAAGAGGAGAATAACACGTTCAAGCCGCACATCTTCTCAGGATTAGTATTCAGTCAAGTAAACGGTGATACCTATGCAGGCTTCAATAAATTAGGTTTTCATGCTGGTGTCGGGGTGAAAATAAAGATGACGGACAAAATAGGCTTAGGCCTTGATATGGGATATATTCAAAAAGGCAGTCGTAAGCCTCAAAACATCAATAACAATGATTTTTCGATTTACCGCATGGCACTACATTACGTGGAGGTACCTGTGTATATGACCTATTATCAAGATCGGTTTGATTTTGAAATCGGTATCACCACCGAGTACTTACTAAAGAGTGTTGAGGAAAGAGATGGTTTATTGATTAGACCCGAAGACTTCTATCCGTTCAAAACGGTAGATTTTAATTATATGGTCGGGTTTAATTACTCTATTAATGAAAAATGGCGCTCACAAATTCGGTATAGTCATAGCATTTTACCGTTTCGTAAGATTGGAAATCAAGGAATTGGTTCTTTGGTTATTTCTGGTCAATATCATTCTGTGGTAATGTTCACAATTATCCGACAATTGGCACAATAAGTAATAGTCGGAATTCGTAATAGATTAAGACCCGTTGGTGATAACTTTTCGACCAAACTGTTGTAATTACATTATTGATTGATTAATTTCAACATTGCTAGTGTTTCTCTTTTAGACCACTAGAATTCGACCAGAATAATCGCAAGAATACGGGAAATAAAAATATTAAATCCGGAGATATTATGTTGGATTACAGTAAAAAACTACTTAGCAAGGTTAGTTTCGACAGACAATTATTTAAAAAAGAACTTAAAAAATCCATCGCTTGGATTAAGAAAGAAGAGCGATTGACGCTACAAATATGGTGTCTATCCACGTTTGGACACCTGTATAAGGATGTTATTGTAGAGAGTTTTAACTCTATGATATAAGGTCAATTCTTAGTTTTTCTTCTTTTTAAAAACAGGGACAGAAGAACATGCCTCTCCGTACATTAAAGACTTAACGACGGGGGTCAATTTTTGCGTGATGGCTATATATGCTGCATCTGGGATTGGAACATTTCCACAGCCCTTTATAATTACTCTTTCATCGGTATAAAGCGATAAATCTATATTATCTATATTATCGAGGATATATTTTGTACGCAGTGAATCTGCAGAACCGAAAGCTACCTTTTTAGCTATTCCACTAAGGTGAGATCCAATAAGCATATATGCCCAACTTGGAATAATAGCCTCTTCGGAGGTGTGAATCGCTACCCATTTATCTTGGTACTTATTCCAATCGAACGATTTAAGAAGTTCACGAAAAGGTTTTTCTCTCAGTATCAACTCATCGCCCATTAGGTCAAGTATATCGATTTGAGCTAGGTCAAGTCCTTCCAAGAAAATTTCTAAATCGAGATTGACAATACCACTCTTCGCTACTCTATTGACTATCTCTCCTTCCATGGGCTAAAGCATTCCAAGTTCAAACTTTGCCTCTTCGCTCATCATTGAATTATCCCACGAAGGGTCAAATACAATTTGTACGTCTGCGGAGGTAACAGTGGGTACTAATTTTACTTTTTCTTTTACATCTGCTGGTAAAGACTCAGCTACCGGACAGTTTGGAGAGGTTAAGGTCATAATGACCACCACGTTGTTATCATCATCGATATTGATTTCGTAAATCAATCCTAGCTCATATATATCCACAGGAATTTCTGGGTCATAAATACTTTTCAATGCACTTATGATATTTACTTCTAATATTTTTTTATTACTCAGTCCCATTAGTCTAGTTTTAATACTGCCATGAAAGCATTCTGTGGAATTTCTACATTACCGACTTGACGCATTCTCTTTTTTCCTTTCTTTTGCTTTTCTAGAAGTTTTCTTTTTCTAGAAATATCTCCACCATAACACTTAGCCGTTACGTCTTTCCTAACAGCTTTTACAGTTTCTCTCGCAATCACTTTGGTACTAATAGCAGCTTGTATTGCTATATCAAATTGTTGTCGAGGTATAAGTTCTTTTAGTTTTAGACATATTTTTTTACCCAATTCATAAGCACTATCACGATGTATCAAGGCAGAGAGTGCGTCCACTTGGTCACCATTAAGCAAGATGTCAAGTTTAATGAGTTTTGATTTTTGATATCCTTTTGGGTGGTAGTCAAATGATGCATATCCTCTAGAAACGGATTTGAGCTTGTCATAGAAGTCAAATACTATTTCACCGAGGGGCAAGTCAAAGCTAAGTTCTACTCTATCGGATGTAAGATATACCTGATTGAGTAATATTCCTCTTTTATTAATACACAGATTCATAACCTGTCCTGTATACTCGGCTTTGGTAATTATCTGCGCATTGATAACAGGCTCTTCAATATAGTCCAAAGAACTTGGATCAGGAAGGTCAGAAGGATTATTGACTAATATCTTTTCATTGGCGGTTGTATATGCATAATAGGACACATTAGGGACAGTGGTGATAACGGTCATATCAAACTCTCGTTCGAGTCTTTCTTGAATTATTTCCATGTGCAACATTCCTAAAAATCCACAGCGGAATCCAAAACCTAAGGCATTGGAAGATTCGGGTTCATACGTTAATGAGGCGTCATTTAACTGGAGTTTTTCTAACGATGCTCTCAATTCTTCATACTCATCAGTATCTACAGGATAAACACCGGCAAATACCATGGGCTTAACGTCTTCAAATCCCTGAATAACCTCATCTGTGGGATGTTCTACTGTGGTGATTGTGTCACCCACTTTTACTTCTTTAGCCACTTTAATTCCAGAAATAATATAACCTACGTCCCCAGCCATTAAGGTTTTTTGAGGTATGAGATCGAGACCGAGCACCCCTATTTCATCCGCTTTATATTCATTGCCTGTATTAATGAATTTTACAATATCATTTTTATTTAGTGTTCCATTCATGATACGTACCAAAGCGATAATGCCACGAAAAGAATTAAATGTAGAGTCAAAAATCATGGCTTGCAAAGGCTTAGTAACATCACCTGTTGGTGCGGGCACTATTTCAATGACTGCTTTTAGAATATCTTCTACGCCCATGCCAGTTTTTCCACTAGCGGGTATCACATCCTCAGGTTTACAACCAATAAGATCGACGATTTCATCTGTCACTTCTTCTGCCATGGCAGAGTCAAGATCCATTTTATTAAGAATAGGAATAATCTCTAAATCATTCTCTAAAGCCAAATAGAGATTGGATATGGTCTGTGCCTCTATCCCTTGTGTGGCATCCACTATGAGTAATGCTCCTTCGCAAGCTGCAATGGAGCGGGAAACCTCGTAAGAAAAATCAACATGACCAGGAGTGTCTATGAGGTTGAGGATATAATCTTCTCCTTCATAATTGTATTTCATCTGTATGGCATGACTTTTAATGGTGATGCCACGTTCTCTTTCAAGATCCATATCATCCAACGCTTGCGCCTGCATATCCCTATCTGAGATGGTGCCAGTGTGCTGCAATAGTCTATCTGCCAAAGTACTTTTACCATGGTCTATATGCGCGATGATGCAAAAATTTCTTATATTCTTCATTGATGTGCAAAAGTAACACTATGTTGACGATAATCATAATGAAAAATTATGATGTTTATTAACTTAAAAATTGAAGGGACGGGTGAGGATTGAACGCATAATCAAATATCACTCAAGTAGTTTAAACATAACTGGTGTATCCTGTGTGTTATTGAGTGGTTATCGTTAGGCTTCAAAAAAGCAGCAAGCATTATGTTTAGTAATAACTTCATGACGTAGTGGATTTTCTAATGTGTAAATCAGGAAGACTTTCAAGTTACCAAACTAGCTCATACTATGCTCAAAAACACTTTATTTTCTAACTGTGTAGTAATACCCAAGAGACAACTCTTGACTAAGCCCCATACGATAACTTCTACGTGGATTATACCTAACCCTAGTGTCAAATTTTATATGAATATTTTTCCATAACTTACAGGTAATCTTATTTCTGAAGTTCAAGTTTAGTTGATCTTTATTGAATCCATTGATGAAAAACCTTGTATTATTGTACCAGTGAAACCGGTCATTGAATTTATGATTTATATTGACAATCATCGAGGCGCCATACTCAAGAGATAAAAATGAATCTTCCATTTCATATATAATTCCAGCTTCACTATAATCTCCATCGAGTTTAGATGAATTTTCCAATCTAATGGTTGCGAATGCAAATTGCACGGAGGATCTTTTCCAGGGCACCCAGATGGCACCGTACCCCAGTTCTAAATGACTTGGCTGTCCAAATCCGCCTATTTTCTTCAATACTAGCTCGTCCTTGTCTTCGTCATAAAGCAACTGTAGATCTGAAAACATTGCAGTTTCTAAAAGAATGGAGTAGCTACTAGACCAAGAATCCGATTGATTGCCCCACAATAATGCTAATTGCACAAAATCGCTACGTTTAGACCATGTGCTGTCAATATACTTTAGAAAACCTACATCTGCTAAGAAACGATGTTGGTGATATTTCCCTGAAGATCTATAAACGTCATGTTGTGTGTATATCTCACTGCTTAAGGAAAAGAATCGATAATTATTACTATTCCAGTTACTCTTCTTAGAATAGGCTGATGTAATATTTCCTGTAAACTGTAAGTTAGTGGATATTACGGTGTCCATTGGCGTTTGAGAATTCCCCTCCAATGAAATTAATAATGATAATAATATCCAATAGTATTTCATCCAAAGCAATCTACATCTCTATCAACCAAGATAGTACGCCAAGAAAATTGAGCTCGTATTATTAATCGCATGTAATATAATACTTGGCCAAAGGGAGTTGGTTCGCAAACGTATGAATCCCAAGACAAATCCCGACACAATTGTAAGTAACAGTATTACTCCATGGTATTGACCATGTACCAAACCAAACATAATAGAAGTGATTATCAGAGCATATTTGCTAGACAAAAGATGCTCTAGTCTATCAAACAACCATCCACGAAACAAAATTTCTTCAAAAAAAGGAATAAAAATACCTACTCCCAAAACAGTTAAAAAAGCATTATTTTCAAAGGATTTGATAATCATTTCACTCATTTTTTCGAGATCTTCATAAGTGATATAACTCTCTAGTAAATTATTTGTTATCAAAAGACATGTGAAAAGAATTATCGGCAGTAGACCTCCTTTAAACGAGAAAGAATTTAGTCTTAATAAGCTAAAAGGCTTTTTTTTATTGACTAGCCAAGAAGCCATAATAATGAACAAAATACCAAGTACCGACCCGAAAACCATTCCACTCATTGCAGTTGGCAAATCCAATGGAGAGATAATTTCTTCACCATTATTAATGTCTAATTTCTGAATGCTTAATTTCACATTATGTATTTCTCTATCCTTAATATAATTAAATACTGAGAATACGATCGTAGTAATTTGCTGAATAATTAGGGCAAAAGCAAAAATTCCAAATGTCTTTAAGTAAGAAATAATCTTCATAACGTTCTAAAATAAAATTTGAGGAGTAATAATTATTACTCCTCAAATATAGTTATTTAATCAATAATATCAACTCTTGTTCCTCTGGCTGAAATACTCACATTATCTATAGATTCAAGCTGCGAAGTATTCCCGTCAAGGGGAGTGAATTTTATCATATTAACATTAGGGATGGTTATATCATTGACAGAAACAGATTCACCCTGTACTGTTTGAGCATTTATACCTAAAGTTAAAAAGCTTATGATAATAATTGTTATTGTTTTTTTCATGATTTTATGATTCAAAGTTAGGTGACAAACTTTAATCTCAGAAGTCAATGGCTAGTAGCTTATCAGTGACAGGTGATAATTTATCAGCTTGAATTAAAACAACTATTTTCATCTACCACATTAACTTGGAAAATTCATCAATTTTTGAACGATTAAGCAACACCTGCAAGTATAGGGTTTTTCAAATACCCATATTTGGGCGTTTCTAAATCGGAGTTTTCACGCTTTACTTCCCACAGTCCAGCTCGTAGTTCTACTCAGCTTGTCGAAGTATTCATACAACACTATTTGTTTTTGTATAAAAAAAGCGGATCAATGGTGTTAATAACTAAAATATAATAATCGTGCCTCCTATGCAATTAGTAATGCAAAAAGGACTCTATTGGGTATCTACCATAAGATCAAGGGTAAATATTTGCAGCTTT
>JAJRRH010000163.1 GCA_024279715.1 Bacteroidota bacterium | reverse complement strand
ATTGAAGCATCTTGGATACAAGGCAGTCGTGGTAAATTTGTCGGATATTTTTGCTATGAATGGGCAGCCTCGTCAGATTCCAGTTTCTATTGCGCTGTCGAGTAGGTTTACGTTAGAGGCTATTGAGGAATTGTATTTGGGGATAAAGCTTGCTTGTAAGATTTATAATATTGATATGATAGGTGGAGATACTACTACTTCATTATCCGGATTGATGATTAGTATTACAGCAATTGGTGAAGTGGAAAAAAAGAAAGTGTGTTATCGTGATGGGGCGAAGCAAGGTGATTTGATTGTGGTTAGTGGTGACCTAGGTGGTGCATTTATGGGGTTGCAATTGTTGGAAAGGGAGAAGGAGGTGTTTCTTGCTACCAAAGGAGTAGGGGTACAACCAGAACTTTCGGGCTTTGATTACATCCTCGAGAGACAACTGAAACCTGAAGCCCGAAAAGATATTATTGATCTATTGTCGGATCTTGAAATTCAACCTACTTCTATGATTGATATTTCTGACGGATTGGCGTCGGAGTGTATTCATATTGCCAAACAAAGTAAATTAGGAATTACTCTATACGAAGATAAGATTCCTGTACATCCTTTGACGCATGAGACAGCAAGGGATTTTGGAATAGATCCAACGACCTGCTCTATGAATGGTGGAGAAGATTATGAATTATTATTCACCATAAGTCAGGATGATTATGAAAAGTTAGCGGCTAATATTCTTGTAAGAGTTATTGGGCATTGTACAGAAGAAGTAGAAGGCTATCAACTGATATTGAAGGATGGAAAAGTATATCCTTTTTCCTCACAGGGTTGGGATCCGATTATCGGGAGTTAAGTTTTATTTTTCAGCATTTTTTTTCGCCCATGCCTCAAAATCATAGTATTCAAATGCCCCTTGGGTAAAGGGATTTTTTTTCAATTGTTTTGTCTTTTCAGCAAAGTCTGAGTAATACTTTTTTCTGATGGACTTATCGTTAGTTTTTATAAGTTTGGAGATTAATACTATAAATGAAGATTCAAATTCGTCCATTCTATTCCTCGTGGATAGATAACGCTTTAATGATTTCAAAGCATGATGAACATAGTCTTCATTGGATAGTTCCATATGAATGATTACATGAAGCATTTCTGCATAACAGTACTGGTCTTCTGCCCGGTCAATCTTCACTTCGTTGAGTATTTTATTTATCCATGATAGAGCACTAGAATAATCTTCTAATCCAAGATATATACCAGCAATGGAGTAGTAAATGCCAGTTAATTTGGTAGTATTTATCCGAGACTCGAATAGATTGAGTTTTGCTTTTATTTCAGGAATCAAATCTAGACCACTGTTATAGTCTGACTTCATGATAATGTTAGCAAGTTGGGAGATACTCCTGTTAGTAAATACTCTTAGCTCTAATTCTTCACCGTCATAATGTCCAGCATAATGTTGTTCTAATTCAGTTAGGTACTGCCCGGTTTCTTTTTCTGTTCCATATTTTTGGCTCAAATATATTGCGTTGCTCAATATTGAAAGCATGATATTGGGTTCGTCTTCAAATGCTTTTTTATTTTGACGGACAAGCTGATGATTTTCTTTGATTATTTTATACGACTTCTTGCCATCGAGAATACAAAAGTAGTAGGCACTCAATGTATGATTGTATAGGTATTCTGTCTTAATATCTAGAGTGAGTAATTCTTTGGAAGGCATTTTTTTCATAATGGCATGAAAGTCATCCATGTCTTGTGCGTTACGCGCTTTGCCTTTTTTATATAGTTTTAATAGCAGTTCACTTTTAATATTCCAAATCTTATGAAAGGACTGAATCATACCAATCATTTCCATATCCTTGTCATAAATATTGACGATGTCTTTGTTGCTTATATTCTCATAATTGTATTGTACGGCTAATTGTTTTTCCCATTTTGAAAGTTCTAGATATGAGTAATGCAAACCATGTGACAGCGCTATCTTTTTTGATGTCTTTATCAATTTATTGCATTGGCTATATAGCCCTTTGTGAAATAAGATTTCTATGTTTTGAAGTTTTGCTTTTATTTGTTTATCGATTGATTTCTCCGTGTGATACTGATTCAATGAACGGAGTACGTGATTATAAAGTCTATTTTTTATAACGGCAATACCACCAGCTTTCTGTTTAGGAAATACTTTGGTTATTAGCGTTAAATCCGATATTTCTCTATTGGATTTAATGGCATCATATAATTTAGATAACGGTACGTTGTCTTTTATATAAAGTTTGAAGTATCGTTTCTCACTCTTGGTAAGAGAATGAATAAGATCAGATAAATAATTGTTTGTGTTAGTAGGCATGCATTAAAGATAGGTATTGTTCTGTGAAATAGGACTACTTAATAATGCAACGGTAAGGATGACTTATGGAAAGGTTATCCTATAGATGTTAATCAAAAGTTGTAATAGAAATTGTGGTGGGATATTAATGAAAAAAACGAAGAACTATCTATTCTTATCTGCCTCTTCTTCTTCGTCATCTTCATCATCGGTGATGACGTCATCTCCTTCTTCTTCTTCGTCCTCATCGTCGGTGATCACATCATCGCCCTCATCATCAGAGGAGTTGTCATCGCCATTGTAGGTGTCATCGTCGTCACCTCTAGTATCGATGTCTCTTAGAGATTTGTCCGCATCCAATACTTCAAGATCGTCAAAATCATTCAACTCAGTCTTTGAACAAGAACTGGTAGAAAACGCTAATAACAAGAGTGTTAACGATAAAAATAGCGATATTTTAGTGGTAATCTTCATCAAGTATGATACTTTAACGGAACAAATATACAAATATTACACTAACAAACAAAGTTTTTAACAGTATTTTTACGTTTTCAGAATAGTATTACGTACTATGGGCATTAGGATTTCAACCGTAGTACCGACGCAATTCTTGTTTTTATCAAATATATCTTTTGGGCCAGTAATTTGAAATTCTTTGTTGGTCATCTTACTGAAAAGAATAATTCTACTATTGATTATTTCTACGCCTTTTGAGTCATGTTCCAATTGACCATTTTTGTTGACTTTACTTTGGCTGATTCCTATGCCGTCATCGGTTATTGTTATTCTTACTTGATTGTTGCTCTTATCAATATTGAGAGTTACTAACCCATTTTCTTCTTTGGGAAGGATGCCATGCCAAATACTATTCTCCAAAAAAGGTTGGAACAGCATTGGTGGAATTACTATTTGATGCACATCGATATCCTTAGAGATATTGATTTTATATTCAAATCGATCTTTGAATCTCATGTGTTCCATCGAAAGGTATAGTTCTATTCTTTCGAGCTCATCATGAAGTGTGGTCCATTTATTCTCCGTGCTGTCGAGGTTTTTTCGTATCAATTTAGCAAAATTTGTCAGATACATATTGGCGGAACGCTTGTCTTCTCTATTGATATAGTATTGAATGGAGTTGAGAGCATTGAATATAAAATGTCTGTTCATACTTGAATTCAACGATTGTTGCTCAAGATCCATTAGCTTGGATTGCATGATTATCAATTCTGTCTCTCGCTCTTTTTTTCGAATTGATTTTCTCCATCTGTACAATAACCATAGAGCTCCTATCATCATAGCTACCCATAGAAGGATGAACCAAGGGGTAAGATAGTAAGGAGGCTTAATGGTAAAGGAATACCGAATAGGCACAAAAGTCCACGTGCTATTCTCATCGGCTACCTTCAATTCGAAGGTGTAATCACCATATGGAAGATAGGAATAGGTAGCAAAGTTAGACTTGGTTGGAGGCAGCCATTCTGCATCAGCACCCACTAATCGATATTGATATTTCACTTCATCAGAGGAAGAATAACTGATGGCGGTAAAATCAAAAGTGATATGGTTGTCGGTGTGTTTTAATTCTAGATGTTTATAAAGTCCATTGATGCTATCTATACCGGATGAAAACTCGCTCAGGTCTTTGTCTCGCATAAATATACGTATGCCTGTAATGTTCACGTAGGGGGTGGATGAATTTCGTAAACCACGTAGTATTTCTAGATTCATACTCACCAATCCATTCGCCGTACCAAATAGTATTTCATCTTCATCTACTTGATTGATGGCATTGAGGTTACAATCCAAATCGGGCAGTCCTGAGGCTAGATTGTAATGTCTGATATTTGGATTGTCAAAATCAATATCCTGGTCTAAAGATAATTCATGAATGCCAAAATTGGTTCCTACTAATAGACGATTTTCAAAACTATAAAGAAAATTCACTGGGTCATTTTCTTTGGATTTAATATCGACAGGACGAATGATGTCCTTTTCCATCACATTCAAACCGCTTCTAGTACCTATCCATAATCTACCTTTATCATCAAAGGCTATAGTATTTAAATTATTGTCTGTGAGACCGTGACTTTCATCCCAACGAGTGATGATAGTGCCATTGAAAGAGAATAACCCATTGCCACCAGCGACCCATAAAGTTTCACCTTTTTTGGCGATGGAGCGAACTCTTTTCATTGGAACACCTAGTGATTGTCCATAAGAGGTGAATTTCACTCCGTCATAGCTACTCAATCCTCGTTTATGACCAATCCAAAGAATGCCATTGTCTTCATACAACGCAGTGATTTTTGTGCCATCAAATTCTCCCTCGTCTTTGAGATTACGTATCTTACCATTATCATATACGACAATACCTGAATTCGTACCAAACCAAATTTCATTTTCTCTAGTGACTGCCGACGACCATGTAAATCCAATCTCTTTGTCCGAAACTCTCACGATACTATCGTTTTTATCCATGTATGCAAAGCCTTCTCCAAAAGACCCAAGCCATACTCTATCTTCATGGTCTTCGGTAATGGTCATAATGATGTCACTGGGGAGGTTGTCTTGCTTGGTCCAAGTGGTAAATAACCAGCCGCTAAATCGAAACAATCCACCGCCATTACTACCCAACCAAATGTTGCCATTTCTATCATTCATTATATGTTTGAAGCTAGAATTATTTAGACCATTGGACTCATCAAAATTAATAAACCTATTGTCCGTATAACAACTTACGCCAAGTCCTGTGGCAAACCAAATATTGTTGTTATCGGATATGGCTATGTCTTTTATCCAGTTGCCAATAAGTCCATCTTCTTGCGTGAAATGAGCTAGCTTATTTTCTGAAAAAAGGTAAACTCCTTTCTTAAAAGTACTTATCCAAATTTTATCTCCCTGACTTTCAATATCCGTAATGCTCATGTTCTTGAATTCAGGAAGGAATAGTTTTACGCTGTATTTCATATTGGTGATATCGCTTTCTGGGACAGTAAATAACCCTTCGGGTGTTGCTAGAAAAAACAAATCTCCGATCAATATAATCTTTCGTATATATTCTTTGTGTTCGTCATTAAAGAGAAACGTCTTTTGGGCGATGTTAAATTGAACCATTCCACAACCATTGGTAGCAAGCAGTAATGTGTTTTGATCCAATGAGGTGATGTTTAAAACCTTAAATTCACTTTTGTTTTCTGGGAATTTAAAAGATACAAATTTTCGTGATTTTTTAAGGCTTATTCCTCCTTTGGTGCCCACCCACAACTGACGGTCTTCATGTTCGTAAAGCGAAACGATGTTGTTGTCAAGAAGCCCATCTTTTTTATAATAATTAATGAATTCATGGCTGTCATATCTACTCAATCCGACCACTGTACCTACCCACAAATAACCTTTCTCATCTTGTATCATAGTGTTCACTTGCGACTGTGCAAGTCCATCATGCGAATTGAAATTTTCAAACCGATAAGATTGTCCAAATACTTGTTGGGCAAGCAGTAAAAAAAAGATGATTAAGTAGTGATGCATAAAATTATTTCATCACGACTTCTAGAAAAGTGGACATCTTTCTTCTTGCGATGGGCACTCTTTTTTCGTTGCTCAACACAGCCACATTGCCGTCTTTCCTTTCATAGCCTTTGAGATGGTGATAGTAGTTGATAATGTGCGACTTATGGGTTCTGAAAAACGTGTTGCTACTTAATTTATCTTCGTACACCCTTATGTTTTTACTGCTCAAATGCTTCTCTCCATTAGCGAGATATATCATGGTATAGCTTTCGCTAGCCTCCAAATGAATAATGTCTTTACTGCGTAGAATGGCATAGCCGTCTTTGGTCGGGACGGTGATTTTTTCGTCATCGACACCAGTTCTGTTTTGACGTATTATCCGCTCTAATTTACTATTGATTTTCTGGTTGTTTTGTCTTTTGTGGCGAGCAATAATTCTTTCAGTACACGCTTCTAAGTCATCTATTGAGATGGGTTTTTCTAGGTAGTCTAGCGCATTCTGTTTGATCGCTTCTATGCCATAGTCATTATGAGCGGTAGTAAATACAAGATGAAAATTTCTATGGGGCAGGTTTTCTAAAAATTCAAAACCATTCATTCCAGGCATTTTTATATCTAGAAATATGACTTCTGGCGCTAATTCGTCAAATAGTTTTAGGGCTTTTGATCCAGAGTTTGCATTTGCTACAATTTCTAATTCTGGCGCATAATCTTGAATCATCATTTCAAGATTTTGTAGGCCATTAATTTCATCGTCAATAAGGAGGGTTCGCAGTTTCATGAGTTTATTGATTTTGTACTAATATCCGAAAATTCTTGGGATCGTCAAAATAAAATATGCGAACAACCATCCTCACTGATTGAATAAAACCATCTGTTGAGTAAAGGAAAAATACTAGTTTGACAATTTACGGAGGTTGGCGATAAATTCGGTAAGCCGTTTCTTGGCTATAGGTAATTTTTGACCTCCTTTTAGAACCACATAATGTCCATTATCTCTTCTATATTCCTCTAAATATTCAAGGTTGATTAAATGGCTACGATGGATTCTATAAAATGAATGGACAGGGAGTAAATCCTCGTACACGGCGAGTGTCCGAGTATCCGTAAAGTTGCTCCCGTCTGACATGTGAATTATGGTACAGTTGCTATCGGCTTCCACAAATACAATGTGGGAAGGTGCAATGAGTTTTATCCCTTTGGAATGGTTGATGCTGATTTTTTTTAAACTTTGGGAGGCAAATTTTTCGTAAACTTCTTTTAAGGAAGTGATATAGTCACGTTGAATATTGGGGTTGGATTGCATATCCGATTTCAACTTTATTACTTTATTTACCGCATTTTCAAGATCATGGATGTCTATGGGTTTTAGGATGTAATGAATAGCATTGACATTCATAGCCTCTACGGCATAGTCTTTGAAGGCAGTGACGAATATTACAAGGAACGAGGGGTTATCAAATTTTGACAACAAATCAAGTCCCTCCATTCCTGAGGGCATTCTTATGTCTAAGAAAATAAGATCTGGCTCTGTCTGAAGAATTCGTTGGTAGGCACTATCAATGCTACCTTCTTTGCCTATGACTTTTATTTCTGGACAAAAATCTGATATCAGCATTTCAAGATTCTCTCTTGCATGCTCTTCATCGTCAATAATGAGGGCCGTTATTTTTTTCGATTGTGACATATATTAAGCAGCTATAAAAGTAAGTGTTTTATGGCTATGGACAAGTGTTTTAGAGAACACAATTTTTATGGTTTGATAATTCCGTTGAATCTGACGGGTTTTATCGCGTTCTTGGACACGTTAATATTCGTTTGTTTTTTTCGCGAATAGAATATTTTGGTTGTAAACTATAACCAAATTATCACCATTTATTTTGTTTCCGAAGGTGAATTTCTAGCATGTAACCTAGTAGGTTTTGGTCATATAGCCCCGTTTTATTCATACAAAATCGAAGAGTATTTTTGTATACTTCGGCAAGCTTAGTAGAACTGTGTGAAGGAATTTGGGAAGTATAGTGAGAAACCTTAATCGTGTCACTAGTGACTATGTGGCTTAGTGCAAGTGCGATGCTACCTCTCCATCACCAACTTCCCATCATCCAATTTCTTCCCATCTCGATCTACTACGGTATAAAAATACACACCATTGGCAAGATGATTCAAGTCCATTTCTTGATTGCCAGTGAGCCTACTGGAAGTCCACGCAAGCTGCCCACCGCTGGTAAAGAATTGGATAGAATAATCCCGCAACGCAGTTTCGATGGACACATGCCCACTGCTAGGGCTGGGGTATAGCAGCAGAGATTTTATCAAGAGCCCACCTTCTTCGGGGATGCCGGTGACTAGTCCGTCGGCATCTACTTTTATGATGCGGAGGTCTCTTTTATAAATATCAGGGTAAGCTTCATAGTCATAATACTCTACAAGCATTACGCATCCACCATCTGGGGTAGCTTTTAATCCTGTAATGAAATTTGACCTTTCTCCACCGTAGAATTTTTCCCAAATTATGTTTAGGTCAGCATCTAACTTCACCAGTCTTATCCAACTTGGTTGATCCATTAAGAAAATCGGAATCCTTATATTTTTACTGCTTCCAAAATAAATGTTGTTGTCATCGTATTGATCTAAACATTGAGGCCAAGTGTAATCTAATGTGTCAGTAGATGGGGGGGTGGTAATAAAAATAGAATCTAAGATCTCGAGATTTTCATTTATTTTATAGATTGCTAAGTCTCCTCTTGAATATAGGGGGTAATGGACTCTTTGATTTCCTGACAATAGAAAAAGGCTATCTTGGAATTCATCAATATCAATTGCATTGAAAAAACCTGGAGCATTCATTTCATGGGTTAAAAGGGGTTGTAAATCGGGGTTAAATAATCCTAGAGTTACTGACTGAGCATTGAGATTGCCATCATAATTGTATTGCCAACCATAACAAGGTAGCAAATAATTTCCGTTATTCATTTTAACAAAATCAAAACCCAATCCAAAAGCGTCAGAATCCTGGTTAAAAGAGTAATTGATATCCGTAAAATCTTTTGTTATCTCTAACATGAATATCCCATTAGGGAATCTCCAATTTTCAGTTTCGTTGCTGTTATTAAAGTTATTGAGAACAGTAAATTTATCGTTTTCAAAATCTACAGTGAGGGTCAAAATAAATCTATACTGACTGGGAGTAGGGATATGTACGGAATCCAAAATATTCAAATCCAAATCGTATTTCATAGCGTAATAATCAGTCGTGTAGTCTGATAAGTCGCGAATAAACCCAAATGAATAAATAGTATCATTCAACATGTAGAGGTGGTTTCCAACTTGCTCACTACCGAAGCCAATTTCTTGAGGAAGAATTAAAGAGTCAATTAGCTCACCGTTAGCGTTTAATTTCAATATTCCTTGCCATTTTTCACTATCATTATTGATGTTAATGTCGGAATACGGGATATAATAATTGTTTTCCTGGTCAATTACTGGATGCATACCAATGCGAGAATCATGTTGA
Organism: Bacteroidota bacterium; assembly: GCA_024279715.1. GTDB lineage: Bacteria > Bacteroidota > Bacteroidia > Flavobacteriales_D > JABDKJ01 > JAJRRH01. Next base: position 13,753 of record JAJRRH010000163.1, on the reverse strand, counting down.
TTGGAGTAGAACGTGTCAAAGGAAGATTGAGCATTTATTCCAAAAGCGAGGGCAATGAAGAAGATTGTGACTTGGATTTTCATGGTTTCTGTTTTTGTAGGAATGGGGACTCAAAATTTTGAGTCCCCAATATTTTTTTAAGGATTCCAATCTTCAAGTTGACTTAATTGTTCATGTTTAATTCCATATCGAATTTCGGCATTGTGCCAAAATAATCCGCTTACACCAACAATCAGGTCATTAATTAGTCCAACAGATAAAAAACTCTTGTTTGTTGGGGAGTTTTCATTAATAATAAAAGGAATACCTACAGATGCATAGAAGTTCATTTCATCTGGGGATAAACACAAAGTATTATTGTTGCCATAGCTTTTGTAAATATAGAAGTCTAAATAATTATCATTAGGGATAAGATCATTAGGATTGATATATTCATCGCTAAAACCCAAATCTGAACCGTAAGGGCCATTTATACCTACAACTTCTATATCCGTATAATAATAACCAACAAGCCTCTGCTTCCATCCCCCAAAGGCATAAAAATTCACATGGCTAGCAATCTTCTCCGGCGCACCAAAAGTTGTCAACGACCCTTCATTCGGACCATCACAATATCCACCACCATTATAAAAACTCCAAAAATCATCATCCCCAAAAGTCTTGTCTTCATTAGTAGGTTTGACTAATTTTGAAGTCTCATCAAAGGCGAGTATTTTGTTTTCTGTTTTGTCTTTTGAAAAGACTTGCTCTGTTGGGTTCATGGTTACAAATCTAGTAATAATCTTTAACACCTACCTCTCCATTACCAATTTCCCATCATCCAATTTCCTTCCATCATCATCCACGACGGTGTATAAATAGATTCCATTGGCAAGGTGTGACAAATCCATCTCTTGATTTCCAGAGAGCTTACTGGATGTCCATACGAGGCGTCCACCACCATCAAAGAATTGAATAGAATAATCCCGCAACGCAGTTTCTATTGACACATGACCACTGCTTGGATTTGGGTAGAGCAGTAGTGATTTAATTACAAGTCCGCCTTCTTCGGGGATGCCGGTGACTAGTCCGTCGGAATCTACTTTTATGATGCGGAGGTCGGTTTTGAAAAAGTCGGGATAGGCTTCGTAGTCGTAAAAGTCACAAAGCATAATGCAACCTCCGTCAGGGGTGGCTTTTATACCTTTAATGATATTTACTCTATCTCCACCGTAGAATTTTTCCCATATAATGTTGAGGTCTGCATCTAGTTTGACTAATCGTATCCAGCTTGGATGATTGGTTAAGTAAAAAATCGTTTCGATATTCTTGTTGCTTGCAAAATATATGTTGTCATCATCGTAATAGTCCAGACATTTTGAGCAAGTATTATCTAGCGTATCTATATTGTACGGATGGGTTATGAATACGGAGTCAAGAATCTCTAGAGCGCTATTTATTTTGTAAACTGCAAGGTCTTCATTATAGTCGTACGGATCTGTTGCATTAGCAACAAATTGGCTTCCACTAACCAAAAATAAGCTATCTTGATATCTTTCAATGTCTGTATGCGACCATAAATCATTATTGCTTATTTCAGAACTAGAAATTGGAATCAGATTTGTATTAAATGACCCAAACTGAATAAACGACCTAGGATTCACGTTTATATTATACTTCCAATCGAGACATGTTACAATTAGTTCATTGTTCATTGTATGAGTAAAATCGTATGGAAAAACAAATTCATTAGAGTCAATATGATAAGTATATGTAGTGTTTTGAAAGCTTTTGTCTGTTTTGTAAAAAAGAATTCCATTTAGTCCAGAGAAAAACCCCGGACTGTTGAAGTGACCGCATGAGGCTAGAATATATAAGTTGTCATTAATGTATTCAAATCCAGAAAAACCATCAAGTTGAAGTGTGTCGGAAAGGAAAATTTCTGTCGAATCGATTAGATTTAGGTCAAGGTCAAATTTCATTAATACAGCATTGTTATTGTCATAATATCGTCGTAAACCTATAAAGAATAGTGTATCATTAATCAGAAGCGAACTACCTGCAAATGAAATATCCGAATCTTCGAGTTCAGGAAGGCTGTAAGTATCAATGAGATCACCATATTCGTTTAATTTAATAATTTTTCCAATATAATCTCCATTGGGATATTGAGTTAAACTATTATAGGGGATATAGTAATTATTATTATTATCAATACACGGAGTATCTCCATTAATTAGCGTATAATTTTCTGTAGAAATATGAATGTCAAAGCTTGTTTGAGAGGAAGAGTGGAATGCAAAAAAAACAGAAATGAAGAATAGAAAAAATTTCATAGTTTGATAAGTATATGGTTTTTGTTAAATCTAGAACGCATAATGAGTGAATCGGGTTATATAAAACTCGGCTCTGATTCTTCAGAGCCGAGTAATAATTTTATGGAGTCCAACCTGTGAGGGCACTTAATTGTTCATGTTTTATTCCGTAAGTAACTTTTATAGCATGAAAGTATCTAGTAGGGTTTCCTACTAATAACCCATAAGTTGTAACACTAACAAATTCCTTATTAGTTGGTTTGAATTCCGTAATGACATTTGGGATTCCATCAATAGCATAATAATTCATTTCGATAGGGTCAAGGCATTGATCGGCCATATAGCCAGTTGTCGGGTCATCCTCATCAACGTATAACATGTGATCGAGATAAAAATCACCTTGAATATCATCTTGTAAATTAGGAATAATATCACTAAGTGCAGATATAGGATTACTAACTTCGATATCCGTGTAAAAAGTGTTTAGATACCGCTGCTTCCATCCCCCAAAAGCATAATGATTAACATGATAATCTAGTTTCTCCGGTGCTCCAAAAGATGTCAATGACCCTTCATTCGGACCATCACAATATCCACCACCATTATAAAAACTCCAATAATCATCATCATCAAAAGTCTTGTCTTCACTGGTAGGTTTGACTAATTTTGAAGTCATTTCTATCGCCAACGAACCGTCCACTTTCGTCACAATATATACATCCGCCACAGCAAGTTTTTGTGAAGGATCCATATTGATAGAAGCATTCATTTGTGCGGCAATGGCGGTGATCTCATCCATGGTGAGTTCGTCATCGACAGGATTGATATCAATCGTCACTTTTCTGGATTCAAATTCCACCTCTTCATCCGTATCTTCCGTAACATTGAAATAATTCAAGGCAGCCTCAATATTCCACTTTGCTTCCTCGACAGTCATGGTGGCATCGCCCGATTTCTCACCACTCTTCACCGCTTTTAAAGTTTCGGCAAAGGCGAGTATTTTGTTTTCCGTTTTGTCTTTTGAAAAGACTTGCTCTGTTGGGTTCATGGTTTCAGTTTTACTACAGCTGCTCACAAATAGTGCCCCAGCCAATAATATAGGTATTAGTTTAATTTTCATCGTAAAGATATTAATTATTTTTCTAAGAATACGCTTAGCCGCTTTGTCATTTTTATCCTTGTGATATTTTGACCCGACAATGTTCGCAAGTTTTTTTTCACAAATAGAATTTTTTTGGTTGTAAACCATAACCAAATTATAACCATTTATTTTGTTTCCGAAGGAGAGTTGCAGGCATGTAACCTACTAAGTTACCAAGACCTAGTAGGTTTAGTCATATTGACCCGTTTTATTCCATCAGTTATTACAAAGCCCCCATCTTACCAATCCGCAAATAATACTTCATCATCTTCCCACATTTCAGAAGTGTAAGTTTTACGATAGAATTAAAGCTACGTAAATACACTCAATTTTACATTTGTTAATAAATTTTAATCCTCATAATCAGTTGTTTGCATAAAAATAGGGGGGGGGGTAGGACGAAAACCTGTTGGAAATTAATATTTTGAATAGTATATTGCAAGCCAATACGAGCTAATAAGTACAAAAAATGAACATCCATAAAAAAATCAGACAAATACGATTATTAAAAGGATTCTCACAAGAATACATGGCTGTTCAACTGAGAATATCTCAAGCAGCATACAGTAAACTTGAAGGAAATCCAAAAATCGGAAAAAAAAGAATCCATTCTATTGCGACAATTTTCAACATTACTCCACAACAATTACATGATTTTGAGAAGAAAGCACTATTTAAAACCAAACAAACCTCATCGACTTCAACCTGGACAGTAAAAGAAAGAAAACTTTTAGACAAGAAGATTACAGACCTAGAGTCAGAAATTGACTCCCTTCGCAAAAAGGTGACCCTCCTTATAGAATCAAAAGGGAGATGACGATGATCAAGGGTAATAACTCCACTAGCATTACTTTAAAATCCGAACTATATTTTTTCTCGTAATTCAGATGTGTTTTTTTTGTGCCTCATATAATCATCACAGCAAATGTAGAAACCCCTTACAATATTATAGGTTATCAAATTTTAATAGGTTTTATCCCATTTCCCTCTCCCAATCGCAACATTCACCACCAATCTCCCCGTTCCTTGGCAGATTTATACCAAAGATGAATCTGCTGCCCCTTGCAACCTATAGTGGACGTATATTGCCACTGATTAACAAATAAAACCACCGCCATGAAAAGAAAAATTACTAATAAAAAATACTATTGGATATTTATAGACCGATAGCTATTAAAAGAAAATTCGTCATGTACAGATCATGAGGAAATTTAAGTTTGAAAATTCTGTGTTGTTATAATTGAAAATCCTATGTCCCTTCGGTCGTAGGATTTTTTTGTAACCTGCAAGGATTGTTTTTCGTATTGAAGAAGAGTACAGTCAATAGACATGAAGACATTAGAGACAATCAAAGTAATGGTGAGTGGATTGAAAAAGCAAATTCAAGTCCAGTATTCTCCAATATCAGAAAATGCAGTTTTCGATATCTGCGATCTTAACGGCAGAGTCATATTAACTGGGGACATCATTCAGTCCAATACCAGTATCAATGTGACAGATTTAATCAGTAGGTGTTATATATTACTCATCTTAGATGGGGATAGTGTCGTCAGTAAAAAATTTGAAATAGCATAGAAAACCCACCGCCAATAGTTTTCGCCTCATTTATCGAATTATCCGTTACTACTATTATCTTTGTGTCAATTCGTAGTACATACCAATGGGGAACACAACATTTGATAAGCACATTCTTGATTTTTATTTTCAACTGACCGATGATTTGGAATTGCCAAGCGGTGTAGAATCTATTTTCCCATTTAGAAATACAGAGACCCGTCGTGTGATGCAATTGTTCTACCAAAAGTATTACAAGGATTACAATGGACGTAATTTCATATTTGGCATCAACCCGGGGAGGTTTGGATCTGGGATTACTGGAATAGGTTTTTCTGATAGTATCGGGTTAGAAAAGCATTGTGGCATTCCCAATGATTTTAAAAAACGTGCGGAGACAAGTGCCGAATTTATCTTTGAAGTGATTAATGCCTATGGTGGACCGGATGTTTTTTATCAAGACTTCTATATTACCGCCACATCGCCAATAGGATTTATAAAAGACGGAAAAAATTTCAATTACTACGATGATAAAACCCTCGAAACATCTGTTGCTGATTTTATATTAACCACCATAAAGCAGCAACTAAACTTTGGGCTGAAAAGCAGAGAAATCATCTGTATTGGTAGAGGGAAAAATCTAAAATATTTGCAATCGCTCAATGAAAAACACCAACTTTTTGATAAAATCCATACCGTGCCACATCCACGGTGGGTGATGCAATATAAACGCCGGGACAAACTATTATATTTGGATGAATATTTAAAGATACTCCATCGAGTGGCGGTGGGATAAACACCAGATTCAGACAGTCGTAAATGAAGGGTTTCAAAAGGATAGAAATAACAGAAATGAACTACCAATAAAAATATTTGCTAACTAATAGGAAACAATTAACTTTGCCAACCAAATTTGACGCTGTCAAATTGCGCCCATAGCTCAGTTGGTTAGAGCACCTGACTCATAATCAGGTGGTCCTAGGTTCGAGCCCTAGTGGGCGCACAGGAAAAAAGGCTCAGATATCCGAAAGATTCTGAGCCTTTTTTGATATACAACCCGTCGGTAAGCCAGCAAAAGATAATTATTACAGCTATGAATGATCTCTTAATAAATAAGAAACACATCCTTTTTGATCTAGGTGGTGTACTGTTGAATATTGACTACCATCGTACCAGTAGAGCTTTTGTGGATCTCGGGATAACCAATTTTGACGAACTGTATTCCCAAGCCAAACAAAGTGATGTCTTTGATAAGTTCGAAACAGGAGAACTCTCTGATTCTGATTTTCGAGATTTCATACGACAATCTGCTAATCTAAATCTTGAAGACCATCATATAGATAAAGCATGGAACGCCATGCTTCTTGATTTTCCATTGGAAAGAATGGTGTTATTAGAAAAACTAAAAGACGACTTTACACTTATATTGATAAGTAATACCAACCGTATTCACGTACGAGCTTTTACTGAAATAATCAATAATCATTTTGGAATGAAAAGATTTGAAACGGTATTCGACAAACTTTACTACTCTTCAAGCATAGGAAGGCGTAAGCCAGATACATCGACTTTTGAGTGGATATTGAGCGAAAACAGTCTAAATCCCAAAGATTGCCTCTTCATAGATGATTCTGTTCAGCACATTCATGGTGCAAAAGGAGCAAATATTCACTGTTTTCACCTTTCTGAGGATTATGATATCGTTGAATTATTGAGAAATTAGTTTTTAATACTCGTTAAATCAATAAGATACATCTTTGGCACGAAATTGGATATTTCTACGTTATATAATTAACAAATAAAACCTATTTACCATGTTAGAAATAATCAAAAAGTACCGAAAAGCGAAAGCAACAGCCATCAAATTGATGCAAGAAGGAAAGTTAAGTGAATATGTATTGAAGCTTAATGAAGTTCAAACTCTAAAACTACAATTAATAGAAGCCCGTCCATAATGAATAAAACTTTAATCACATATTGATTCCGATCTAGTTGCTAGATCGGAATTTTTTTTTGCAATAGTTTTTTCTCCTTTTTTTCAAACTCTACGATAGTGCATCAAACGAGGTGAATTTATATTTTTTAGAACATTATTTTTTTGTACTTTCGTATCATAAGAGAATATCGACCCTATTCTTCTATCATCGACATACACTACAAGCTAATAAAAAGTATAGTCATGAAATCAATAGTTACAATCATAATCATTTTCCTAATGAGTATTCAGTTATTGAATGCGCAAACCATCAAAGTAGATCCATACCTACAGAATGCTTCGCCAAGTGCCATTACTATCATGTGGGAAACAAATACAGGAACTGAAAGTATCGTCGAATGGGGGCTCAGCAATGCATTAGGCAACACAGATAATGGCACCAGCGAAATATCACAAGGCTCGTCAAGAATTCACACTGTTCAACTTACCGGATTATCACGGTTTACAAAGTACTACTATCGTGTGCGTACAGGTTCAGCCACTTCCGCAATTCTATCTTTTAAAACGCCACCCTTTGCTTCCGATCACGAATCGTTTCGGATAGTAGCAATGAGTGACATGCAATTGGGCAATGATGCCAATAAATATTATGAAGTAGTGCATGACGGGATATTGGATTATTTTTCCCAAGAGTTTGGCGGAGATGTAGAAGATAACCTTGCTATGGTGCTTATTCCTGGTGATTTGGTGGATGATGGTGAAAATTATGCAGAGTGGGAAAACGAATTTTTTGACCCCTCCACCGATTTGTTTGGCCATGTGCCAGTCTATCCTATTTTCGGTAATCATGAGGTAGATACTGACCTGTTTATAAAATATTTCGACCTTCCAACCAATGGAACATCAGGATTTGAGGAGCATTGGTGGTATAAAGACTACGGTAATGTTAGGATTATTGGATTAGATTCGAACTATCCGTATGACAATGAAGCTAGCCAGATCGCATGGTTGACTAATGTACTCAACCAAACGTGTAGTAATTCCGACATTGACTTTGTCTTCGCACAACTCCATCACCCCCATAAGTCGGAGATGTGGACTCCCGGAGAAAGTAATTTCACTGGCGACGTAATCACTGAACTAGAACAATTTACTACTAATTGTGGTAAGCCAAGCATACACTTTTTTGGGCATACTCATGGTTATTCAAGAGGCAATTCCCGAGATCATAAGCACTTATGGGTCAATGTAGCTTCTGCAGGTGGTAATCTTGATACATGGGGAGAATATCCAAACAATGACTATGATGAGTTTTCTGTTTCGCACGATGAATTTGGATTTGTTGTCGTGGAGGTCACCGATGATGATGATCCAAAAATCGTACTCAAAAGACTTAGTAGAGGTGATGATAATGTTAATCTAGACAATGAGTTAAAAGATTTCATGGTGATCCGATTGAATCCAACGAGTGTAAATACGCCCACACCATTAGACCCCGTCAATACAGTAGGTGTGCCGGCAGAGTGTGTTACGCTTAAAGCCAATGCTTTTTCTTCCCCGAACAATTCGTCAATGCATGGGCAGAGCCATTGGCAAGTGGCTACCTCCGCAGCAGGATTTGATACGCCAGTATATGAAAGTTGGAAAAATTATCAGAATTGGTACCAAGATGTCGATACCCAAGCAGGGGATGATCTGACCGATGAAAAAGTCAGTGATCTAGCCGAAAACACACAATATTGGTGGCGAGTAAGATATCGAGATAGAGAATTGAATTGGAGTGAATGGACTTCTCCGACGAACTTTAGCACAGGAGTGTCTCTATATTCTGCCAATCTGCTGACCAACCCTGGCTCTGAGAATAATCTAAATGGATGGACGACCGCTGAAGGAATAGTGGAGTCTGTTACAGATGGTGAATGTGACGGAACGACACCCCATTCGGGACAGCGATATTTTGCAGTTGGTGGACTCTGTACAGAGAGTGAAGTAGGTAGATGTATTCAAAATGTGAATGTGTCTTCTTACAGCAGCGATATCGATAACGGCACACAGTCCGTGAGATTTGGAGGTTATTTATCGGACTATGGTGGTAATGATGTGCCCGAGATACAAGTGTTTTTTCTCAATAGTAATAACCAAGAGATAGGCTCTAGTGAACCATTGTCTTCAACCAGCACTTCTTGGGTTTTAAAAACATCGAACACGCCGATTCCTCCTCTGACAAGAACCATCAGAATGCAATTGAAAGGAACACGACTGTCAGGTACCGATAATGACTCTTATATTGATGACGTATTTTTAAAAGTAGGAGAAACGAATATCAGTTGTGGAATAAATTCTATGACGTTAGGTCTAAAAGTATTGTTGGAAGGCAGTTATGATGAAAACTCACAATTAATGAATGATGGTTTAAGAAGTGGAAATCATTTACCAATCATGGAGCCATATTCGCAGCTCAGTTATACCCAAATCATGGGTGGTGGTGAACAGACATCCATAGGAGCACTTCAAGTAACAGGCAACAACGCTATTGTAGATTGGATACTCGTGGAATTACGTGATGGAGCAAACCCTATGCAGCTTATTGCAACCCAGTCGGCACTCCTCCAGAGAGATGGGGATATAGTCGGTGCAGATGGATTTTCAAATATAGTTTTTGATAACCTGCCTGAAATCACCAATGCCTTCGTTGTCGTCAAACATAGAAATCATCTTAGTGTTGGAACAGCCAATGCTTATCCAATGAACCAATCCAATACGATAGATTTAACAAACCCTTCTACGGAAGTTTTTGGAAGCAATTCCATGATGAATATAGGAGGAAAGATGGTGTTGAAAACTGGGGATGCTAACCATGATGGATTGATAAATTCAGTGGATAAAAATATTTATTGGCGACCACAGAATGCCATGGCGTATAATTACAATGAGTTTACCGCTGATTTTAACCTTGACGGAACAGTCAATGGGGTAGATCTTAATTTGCTATGGAGACCCAATAATCCAACAGCTGAACAGGTCTATGCCATAACTTATGCGGAGATCGTTTCCGTGACACAAACAGGAGCTTCGGGTAATTATAATTTTCAAGTCGGCATCTTAAGTCCAGATACTGGCTGTGATCAGTATGCCGATTGGTGGGAGATATTGACAGAAGATGGCGATTTGATTTATAGAAGAGTATTGGGGCATAGCCATGTCAATGAACAATCCTTTATTCGGTCTGGTGGCCCTGTAAATATTACTGCCAATCAAACCGTCATTATCCGAGCGCATATGAATAATCTGGGCTATGGTACGCAGTCTTTCATTGGCAGTGTGCAAGAAGGTTTTTCAATTCATAATACCGCACTAGGTTTTGCAAGTGATGTAGAAGATGATAGCCCTCAGCCTGCACCATGTGCATTTTGATGAAAATACATTCTATTGCTGTATAAAAAGTGTTTTTATTCTGAAGTTTTAAGAACTACCTCAAACAATCAGCAATCTTACGATTATTAGCTAGTCGAGGTACTTTATTCTGCCCACCGAGCTTGCCTTGACTCTCCATATAAGCATTAAAACTACCTCGCTTCAATGGTGTAATGACCAGTTCTCGTAACAGATTGCCCTCTCTTAGATCTTTATAATAAGGATTCTGTTTTTGCATTTCTAAATCTATCACAGGATGGATGGAAGATAAGTCCTCAGGCATAACGTCAAATTCAATAAACCATTCATGATAGGGGAGACCTTCTTTTGGACTTAACTGCGGAGCAACATGAAATTCCGTAACCGAAAGGTCAAACGCTAAAATAGCTTTCTGGATAGCATGTTCCACTTCCTCAGCAATCACATGTTCACCCATAGCGGAAGTGAAATGCTTAATGCGCCCAGTGACGATTATTCGATGTGGCTTCAGAGAAACAAACTTCACAGTATCTCCGATATTATAGCCCCACAATCCAGCAGAAGAGTTTAAGATTATTACATAGTTTACGCCTATCTGTACTTCTCCAATCGATAACCGTGATGGATTGTCATTATAAAATTCATCTGCTGGAATAAACTCATAAAAAATCTGCGAATTTAATTCCAAAAGCAGTCCTTTTTCAGATTGACTATCTTGATAGGCAATAAAACCTTCAGAAGCTGGATATAATTCTATGGTATCAATTCTCTTGCCTATCAACTGTTCAAATCGGTGACGATAGGGTTCAAAATTAACCCCACCATATACAAAAAGTGAAAAATTTGGAAATACTTCCATTATGGTGGACTTGCCAGATACTTTAAGTAATTTTTCAAAATACATTTGCACCCAAGAAGGTATCCCGCTGATTAGACGCATGTCTTCATGAATAGTTTCTTGCACGATGGTGTCCACTTTAGTTTCCCAATCTTCAATACAATTTGTTGCATAAGATGGAAGTCGATTTTTCTGAAGATACTTTGGTACATGATTCACAACAATACCCGATAGTCGCCCCACATTCAATCCATTTTTTTTATCCAAAACGGGGCTGCCTTGCAGAAAAATCATCTTGCCCCCAACGAAATCCGCATTTTTTGCATCCGCTATATAAGACAACAAAGACATCTTAGCAGATTGGATGTGAAATGGCATAGAGTCTGTGGTGATAGGAATATACTTTGCGCCAGAAGTGGTGCCAGAAGTCTTTGAGAGATACATCGGATTACCAGGCCATAGTACATCAGGACTACCATCTATCATTCGGTCAAAATAAGACCGCAACTCTTCATAGTCTCTTACTGGTACCTGCTTCTTAAAAGTAGCGTAATCTGTGATATTATTAAAATCATGGTCACGTCCAAATTGAGTCTTTGCAGCTTTTGTAATTAAAAAATTGAGCGTATTCTTTTGTGTTTCCACTGGATTATTCAGCCATTTTTTTCTCCTCTTCATGAGAAGTTTGGCGTACGGAATACTTAGGGAAGCTTTAATACTCATCGCTAGTCAAAAATTATATAATCTTTTGGATTCAATGCTAGGCCATTGTGCCACATCTCAAAATGAAGGTGTGGGCCATTGGTCAATTCCCCGCTGTTGCCTATAATAGCAATCGACTCTCCAACTTTCACAAGTTCCCCAGTCTTTTTCAGAAGTACTGAATTATGCTTGTATATAGAAATAATATCAGATTCATGTTGAATAGCAATCACATACCCTTCCTTGGCTGACCAAGTAGATAAAATGACCACACCATCAAGGATTGACTTAATAGTTTCGTTTTCAGAAGCTACAATATCTACTCCGAAATGCAGGATATCCGCCTCATAGTCGCTAGATAGAGTCCCTTTCAATGGACAGAAAAAATTATAATCACTTATTTTTACATCAGGGCTATTACTAAAATCACTATCAGATTGAATGTTATATTTTTCTTTTTGAGCTATTTCCGCTCGTAGCAGGGAATCTGCACTTGATATGGAATAATCTAAATCATCATATGAGCCATTAATTTCAGGAATGACTTTGACGCTGTCAAGTGCTAAATCACCACTCAAAACTTTTTTCAAATTGTCGTTATAGAGTTCTAGCTGGTATTGTTTGGTCTGTAGTTTCTCAATAAGTACCATCGCTTTATTTGTGTCTTTTCGAATCGAAGGATCAGAAAATCCAGGAATTAATGTCTTGAGAGGGGTAAGCGTAATAGCGAGAACAATAAGAATAGCAAGAAGAACTGAAAAAGTCGCTCCAAGCATTATGACATTCCATCTCGATAGCTTAAAAGAGAATTTCTCTTCAAAACTCGTTTCACTGATAACAATTAGGCGATATTTATCCCGTAATTTACTTAGAAATGTCTTTAGTTTACTCATTCCAACTGCAAAGAAAGTTAATTTTTCCTTCACTTCTATACACTAGATTACAATCAAATTGTAAAAAACTCTTGAAAGTCGTTATTTATTGCAAAAAATAAAATATTTTTGCCTAATTGTAGTTACTGTAATAATGTGCCGTTGCATAAATCATTTTTTGTGAAAAAATATTTTATATATCTCTCCTTCCTTGTATTCATTGCTTCGTGTAGTAATGAGAAAAACACATTCATTAGCAGGTCTTTTCATAAGACTACAACCCATTACAACGGGTTTTTCAATGCTCGGGAAGAAATGCGATTGGCAGATAAAAGTCTCTGGGAAAGCCATGAAGAGAATTGGGATGAGCTTCTTCCCCTGTTTATTCATGGGGACGAATCTGTCTATGGAAACATGGAAACTGCTATCGAAAAATGCGGTCGAGCGATAGAAAAACACTCCATCTATATCAAAAAGAAAGAATATAACAAGTGGATTGATGACACTTACCTGTTGATGGGGAAAGCTTTTTTATATAAAAAGAACTATGCTAAAGCCGAGGAAGTCTTAGGTTATGTAGAAAAACAATACAAGAAAGAACCTATAAAGTATAATGCTAGATTATGGCTTGCTGTACTGAATGCTGAGGATGATAACTTCATCAAAGCGGCTTCCATACTTGAAAAACTGGAAGAGGATAAGGCGGACTTCCCAAAAAAATTAGAACCATTGTTTCGAGAAGTCTATGCTGATTTTTATATAAAAAAGGGAGAATACGATTTTGCTGTAGATGAGCTAAAAAAAGCAATACATATCACCAAGAATAAGCGCAGAAGAACAAGGCAAACCTTTTTGCTTGCGCAACTCTATGATCGAATGGGTAAGTCTAGTAAATCTATACACACATTTGCTAAAGTATTAAAACTCCGTCCGGACTACACTATGGAATTCTATGCCAAGATAAATCAAGCTTTGGCTTTTGATAGACGGGCTGATGGTAAAGGGGTCAGAGAAGTATTGGAT
>JAJRRH010000162.1 GCA_024279715.1 Bacteroidota bacterium | reverse complement strand
TGAAATTCGAGCCAACGGAATCGTTGTATTGAATAATAAATTTGTGAAACTTTAATTATAACTAAATCGGTCTCAACGAAGTTGAGATCGATTTTAATTCTTTTTTCTATGAAAAAATATTTAGTTTTATTTTGCATTATACAGAGTGTTGCTTTATACGGTCAATCTACTTTCTCTGTATTGTATGGAACAAATAATGACTTAGAACAAGCACTTACTGTAAGAGATAATATGGATGCTTTAGTAGTTGTTATTGCGGATAATAATGTCTTTTTTGATGACGACGAAATGTCAATGGCACGTATGACTATGCTGAAGATGGACTATGAAGGGAATATACTATCCGTAAAATCTTATTATAACCATATGGATAGTATAGCTTTTTTTGCGCCAGTTAGTCGTTTGTCTAAAACAACTGATGGAGGTTTTGTGTCCGGAATTACTTTGCGTAGAGTTGCACAAAATGATTCTTCAAATTACTATGGCTATGGTCTTCATGCCATGATTATGAAATTTGATCATGATCTAGATACATTATGGACCTATACCTTAGGAGAAGATTGGTATGATATAGAGACACAATATTTAGCAGCATCTGCTACGGAATTAAATGGTTTTTATTATCTAAGTGGTACAAGATTGAAAGATGAGCAGATAACTGCCATGACTTGCAAATTTGATTCAGATGGTGAATTGATTTGGGAACATTATGATCAGTTTTTATTTAGCGACGCGCGTGGGGGATGGATAGAGGCCACGGATAACAATTCATTAGTCTCAATACGGGTTAGGAATAGTGTGAACAGTGAGTATGTGATAGAAATGAATGAAGACGGAGAAATGTTGCAGTACCATACATTTGATTGGAATCAAAATTGGGGTAGTTACCCCGGCTTGAAAGTCGTGGATGGCAGTTCCGTGGTGTCAGTGAATAGAATTGGACCATCGACATTCAACGCAGAACGGATTAATATTGCTGACGGTTTTTCAGAATTATGGACAGATACTTTTTCTTTGGATGTAACGAACAGTGCGGATATTATTTTGGAATTGATGAAGGCTTGAATGGTGATATCATTACTGCCGGAACTACCTTTACCAATGATCTGGGGCAGCATGGGTTTATGCGCAAATATTCTCTAGAAGGTGAGGTGGTATGGACTAGAAGATATAAGCATGTGGATTATTTGTATGCTGTTCAAATACTTAGGTCGGTAACGGCTACTTCAGATGGAGGCTATGCTGCATCTGGTAATGTAGCTGCTAGTGCCATTGGGATTATTCAAGACGGCTGGATAATAAAAGTAGATAGCATGGGTTGTTTAGTGCCAGGGTGTGATACGTTGGTTGGCATTGGTGAAATGGAGAGTGAGTTGCAGAATGAATGGTTTAGCTTTGGTCCTAATCCGATAAAGAAAGGTCAATCATTGAATGTTTTCTATGTAGGTAATAATACCCAAGGACTGAAAGCGACAGCCATACACAGATTTGTACTAACCAATACCAATGGGCAAATAGTCAATGAATTTGAAACGGATGATCTTTCTACCACCTATTTAGTAAATACCCAAAATCTATCCGCAGGATTGTACGTATTTTCATTTTTCGAAGGGTCGAGGGTGTTGCAGAGTGAGAAGGTTGTGATTGTTGAATAGTGGTTTTGTGGATTTTAATGGGAGAATCACAAGTAAATTATATGGCTGAAATTCGAGCCAACGGAATCGTTATATGGAATAATAAATTTGTGCTAGTCCGCAAAACGACAGGAGAAATTGATTATTCCGAAATGTCGAGTGAGGGTAATAATATTACGCGAACATCAAGGGTTTTAGGTAATAATTTGCGATAATGTCGCACGATCTCCGGCATCTTAGCGTACTAGCGTATAATATAAAACACTACTTTTACAATTCTTGAATGAACTGTCCATGTCGATTAAAGCACTTCTTATCACCCCGCCATTCACCCAGTTAAATACTCCGTACCCAGCGACAGCATATTTAACTGGATTTCTTAATGAAAAAGGTAAGGAAAGTGATCAGTGTGATTTGAGTATTGAATTATTTCTGGCTGTTTTTTCAAAAAAAAATATTCAACGTGTGTTTGATGAAGCACAACGTCAAGAGCACTTTGACTATATAGAAGTGTGGCATCAAAGAGAAGATTATATTCGTAAAGTGGATGTCGTCATCGAATACCTGAAACACCAAGAGGTGACGGCAGCTTATCAAATAGCACATCCAAGTTTTTTACCCAAAGCACATCGTTCTGAATATGACAAAGAAGATTGGCTCTACGCTTTTGGGAATTTAGGAATTCTAGACAAAGCCAAACATATCGCTACCCTATTTATAGAAGAATTGGGAGATTTTATCCAAGCCAATGTCGATGAGTTTTTTGCATTTACAAACTATGCCGAGCAGATAGCCTCCTCAGCGAGTAGCTTTGATGAGATTGAGAAATTCTTAAACTATGAGCCGACTATCGTAGAGGACGTTTTATTGGAAATACTTGAAGTGAAGATCAAAACTTATTCGCCCGATTTGGTTTGTTTTACGATACCCTTTCCGGGTAATTTATTCGCTGCTCTGCGGTGTTCGCAATTTATAAATAATCACTATCCTTCCATGAAAATCGCTTTTGGCGGTGGGTACTGCAATACTGAATTGCGCTCTATTTATGACACAAGAATATTTGAGTATTTAGATTTTATCAGTCTAGATGATGGTGAGATTCCAGTGTTGAGAATTATCGAATTATTAGAAGGTAGAATCAGTGAAGAAGAACTCGAACGCACCTTCATTCTCAAAAGAAACAAAGTTGAGTATATCGACAAAAAACCAAATACCATCGTTCATCATCGTGATTTGCCAGCACCGTCCTATGCTGGATTGCAACTAGATTCTTACCTTTCATTTTTGGATGTAATGAATCCTATGCATCGGATGTGGAGTGATGGTCGTTGGAATAAATTAACGGTCTCTCATGGCTGCTACTGGAAACAATGCACTTTTTGTGATGTGCACCTTGATTATATTGGCAATTATCAGAATACCACAGCAGAAGACCTGGTCGGTAAGATAGAAAAAATCATAGCTGAAACTGGTTCTACCGGATTTCATTTTGTCGATGAAGCTGCACCGCCAAAGATGCTTCGCGCTATGGCAAATTTGCTTATCGAAAGACAAGTGTACATCACATGGTGGACCAATATCCGTTTTGAAAAAACCTTCGATGATGAACTCTGTGAACTGCTCGCCAAATCTGGGTGTATTGCCGTAACTGGTGGATTAGAAGTAGCCTCCGATAGGCTGCTCACGATGATGAAAAAAGGGGTAGATATAACGCAAGTGGCAAGAGTCACGAAGTCCTTTTCAGACCACAACATTATGGTACACGCTTATCTCATGTATGGCTTTCCGACCGAGACCGAACAAGAGACTATTGACTCTCTAGAAATTGTCCGTCAACTGTTTGAAACGGGTTGTATCCAGTCTGCATATTGGCATAGATTGTCTACCACAATTCATAGTCCGATAGGCAAAAACCCTGAGGCATTTAATATAAAAATCACAGGACCTAAATTTGAAGGGTTTGCCCAGAATGACCTATGGCACGAAGATCCCGAAGGAACAGACCACAGCTTGTTTACCTCCGGACTGAATCGTGCATTGAGTAACTATTTAAATGGTGTCGGCTTTGATATGCCTGTCCACGATTGGTTTGACTTTGATGTAAGTAAAACCACAGTAGATTTACAATTGATTGCCGATTCGATTAGTAAATGATTAACTAGCGGTCATCACATCTTTAGCATATCGAAATTACAATTCTTGAACAGACTTGCGTAGCTTTATTATTTCTTCTTCGCTTTCTGCATTGGATTGTCACCTTCATTTCCATAATGGCGACCGCCTTTAAATATCTCAAATCGGGTAGGCAGCATCCGTGGCGGCCAGAAATTGTTGTCGAGTTCTGTATCTGCCGTTTCCAGTAAAGGGTCTAAAGTGACATTGACAACCTCTTTCTTAAAGAGGAAAACTTTTGTCACTTCTTCATTGTTTTTTCGCCATATCTCAGCAGGGATTCTTTTTATCTCTTTGCTGCCATCGGTAAATGTGAATTCAATAATCAATGGCATCACTAATCCACCAATATTCGAAAACGAAAGCTCATAAAAATTCTCTTTCATTGCAATAATTCTCTTTTCATCTTCATCGAGATCAGCCATGAATTTCTTGTATTTTTTTTGATCTTCATCGGTTACCTTGTACGGGTCATAACTGGTGTAGAAATCTTTCAAGTCAGCGTTTTCTTCTAGCATCGTTTTGGGTATAGACTTGAGATTGTTTTCGTAGTTTAATTTATCTGGCTCGCTATCTTTTATTTTTCGTTGTAGCGCTTTTTCAATACTAGGATTTTGCGTGTTTATTTGAAACCATTTTACATCATCAAGACTAATATCCACATGATCGGTGGTGTAAAACCATCCTCTCCAAAACCAATCTAAATCCACCGCAGAAGCATCCTCCATCGTTCTGAAAAAATCTGCTGGTGACGGGGATTTGAACTTCCATCGATTGGCATATTCTTTGAAGGCAAAATCAAATAACTCCCGCCCCATAACTGTTTCTCGAAGTATGTTCAAAGCGGTAGCAGGCTTCGCATAAGCGTTGGCGCCAAATTGAAACAAACTTTCAGAATTTGTCATAATAGGCGTAATATGACTCTTGTCTCCCTTCATATAGTTGACAATATTTCTAGGTTCGCCTCGTCGTGATTTATAATTCCTATCAAATTCTTGTTCTGTCAGGTATTGACAAAAAGTATTTAAGCCCTCGTCCATCCAGGTCCACTGACGCTCATCAGAATTAACAATCATCGGAAAATAATTATGACCTACCTCATGAATCACCACCGAAATCAATCCATTCTTCGTGCTCTCACTGTAGGTTCCATCATCCTCGGGTCGTCCACCATTGAAACATATCATTGGGTATTCCATTCCAATCCATTTGGTGTGAACAGATATTGCCACAGGATAGGGATAATCAAAAGTATGTTTGGAATAAGTGATTAAAGTCTGTTTTACAGCAGCGGTGCTATATTGTCCCCACAACGGATTTCCTTCTTTTGGATAGTAAGACATCGCCATTACCACTCTCCCGTCAGACATCGGTACGCCGATAGCATCCCACATGAATTTACGAGAAGATGCCCATCCAAAATCTCGGACATTGGTTGCTTTGAAATTCCATGTCTTCGTTTTGGTAGAATGTTTTTTCTTCGCGTTTGCTTCTTTTTCAGTCACGACCATCACAGGCTTACTAGATGTTTTTGCTTTTTCAAACCTTTCAATTTCTTTTGACGTGAGTACTTCAGTTGTGTTTTGTAATTCACCTGTAGAGGCGACAATATGATCTGCTGGAACAGTAAGGTTGACGTCATAGTCTCCAAAATTCAATGTAAACTCTCCATTGCCCAAAAATTGTTTATGTTGCCATCCTTCATTGTCACAATATACAGCCATTCGAGGAAAAAATTGAGCGATAGTATAGATGTAATTGTCTTCATCCTCAAAATATTCATAGCCACTACGTCCACCAATTTTCATTCGGTCATTGATGTTGTACCACCATTTTATTTTGTAAGAATACACGCCGCCAGCAGGAATAGGCTTTGGCAAATCCACCCGCATCATGGTCTTATTAATCGTATAAGGCAGGTCATTGCCATCGGTGTCTTTTACAAACTCTATCTTAAATCCACCATCAAAATCATTCAGCATTCGCTTTAGTCTGACATTCTTTTTTTCAATCGATGAGGTAGCAATCTTTTTAGAGTCAGAATCCTGAGCTCTGACATTCTGGTCAAGCTGCATCCAAAGATAAGAAAGCACATCGGGGGAATTATTGGTGTACGTGATAGTTGCTTCACCATGAACGGTTTGTTTCAAGTCATCCAATACGACATCCATATTATAATCTGCTTTTTGCTGCCAATATTCATGTCCCGGAGCTCCTGAAGCGGTGCGGTAACTATTGGGTGTGGCTAACTCGTCGTATAATTGTCTAAATTTGTTTTGATTCGTATTATCTTGGCTCACCAAAGTGACGCTAAACATTAAAGACAAGGTAATGATAACGATTTGTTTTACAGACATATTAATTCTTTTGTAGTGATAATGAATAGCACAAATGTAACAATAATTAATAGTTTTGAATCGCCGTAATAATAACATTTGGTGGAATTTACTAGTTTTTGGTATTTTCCTGATAGTTGTTAGTATACCTCTGTTTTCGGAAGGTATGTTTATGGATGGCTTGCTCTATGCCGCTATTTCCAAAAATCTTGCTCTTGGTGACGGGAGTTTTTGGAATCTGCATCTTTCGGAATACCTTTATAATAGCTTTCACGAACATCCACCATTGGCTTTTGGACTGCAAAGTATAGGCTTCAGAGTATTTGGTGACAGCATGTATGTCGAACGTTTTTATTCTCTATTTACATTTATCGTTACGGGCTATATTATGATTCGTATTTGGGCTAAAACCACAAATGATTTAGTAAAAAACCTATCATGGATGCCTCTTTTTATTTGGATTGCCATTCCTCTTGTGTCGTGGGGAGCATCCAATAATATGCTTGAGAACACCATGATGATATTCACTACGCTGAGTGTATGTCTATTGATCGAAGGTCGAAAAAAAGTATCCACATTGTATTATTTTATCGCTGGTTTAGCACTATTTTTTGCTTTTCTTTCCAAAGGCTTTGTCGGACTTTTTCCACTGTCATTTCTTTTTTGGTTATGGGTTTTTGATAGGCGATATAGTTTTTGGCAGATGACCAGAAGTAGTTTGATAGTACTCTCAGGATTAATGATGCCATTTGTCTTTTTGTATCTTTTATATCCTGAAGCTATTAGTAGTATGGAGACGTATGTCCAGGGGCAAGTCGTGGGAAGTATTAAAAATATTGAGACGGTGAATTCTCGTTTTTTCATCATCAAAAAAATGCTATTAGAACTACTCCCAGCTATAATTTTAGTATCCGCAATTGTTGTGTTGTATGTGAAAAAAAATAGAGGTTCTTTGGCGTCAAGGAGGAAGGAGATATCTATTTGGTTGTTTCCGATTTTATTGACTTCTATCTCGGGTGTGGTGCCTATAATGGTAAGCATGAAGCAAAGTGGATTTTATATCTTGGCAACCTTCCCTTTGTTCGCTATTGCTTTGGCTTTGTTTGTACTGCCTTTTGCACAAGATTTCTTAATTCGCTTGGTAGCAAAACATAAAACAAATACTATCGTTCGGTATCTTTCCATGTCTTTCATCCTCCTCGGAATTGTATTGTCCTGTAGCCAATATCAGAAAATAGGACGGGATAAAAAGATGCTTGGGGATGTGCACACGATACTAGCTCGTACAAATAAGAACACCAGCTTAGTGGTTAGTCCAAAGTTGTATTCAAATTGGTCGCTGCATGGTTATTTCCAACGAAATGGGCGTGTTGGCTTGCATAAACTTAACGTCAAGGAAGAGCAATACTTAATCAAAGAAAAAACAAACGATGATTTTATAGTGCCGCCTAATTATCACCAAATAGATTTGGCATTAGATAGATTTGAACTATATGAGAAGAAATAAGTATTTGGTGGATATGCCATTCAATTAAAGGAATTCTATTACATTTGGAATTAAAACTTAGAACTATACATGTCCGTACATAAAGAAGCAAAAAGAATTACCACTAAGACGCTACAACGCATGAAAAATGCTGGGGAGAAAATCACTATGCTTACGGCGTATGACTACTCGATGGCAAAAATTGTCGATCAATCTGGAATAGATGTCATATTGGTCGGTGACTCCGCTTCCAATGTGATGGCAGGACATGAGACTACATTGCCTATCACGTTGGATCAAATGATATACCATGCTAGCTCAGTGGTAAGGGCAGTGAATAAGGCGTTAATCGTTGTAGATCTGCCATTTGGGAGCTATCAAGGGAATTCCAAAATGGCACTATCTTCAGCTATACGTATAATGAAAGAGTCAGGAGGTCATACTGTAAAAATGGAGGGCGGAAGTGAAATAATAGAATCCGTAGAAAGAATATTGAGCGCCGGAATCCCCGTCATGGGACATCTTGGACTGACACCACAATCGATATACAAATTTGGTACATATACTGTGCGAGCCAAGAAAGAGGAAGAAGCCAATAGATTGATAGAAGATGCACTACTTCTCGAAAAAACTGGATGTTATGCTATCGTTTTGGAAAAAATTCCCGCCGATCTCGCAGCAGAGGTATCCGCCAAATTAAAAATACCAACCATAGGAATCGGTGCAGGAAATAAGACAGACGGACAAGTACTCGTCGTTCATGACATGCTGGGTATCACGCAGGAGTTTAAGCCAAGATTTTTACGAGCGTATGCGGATATTAACAAAATCATGAATGAAGCGATTTCGCAATATGTTCAAGACGTCCGATCATCTGAT
This sequence comes from Bacteroidota bacterium, assembly GCA_024279715.1. Lineage (GTDB taxonomy): Bacteria > Bacteroidota > Bacteroidia > Flavobacteriales_D > JABDKJ01 > JAJRRH01. Next base: position 5,313 of record JAJRRH010000162.1, on the reverse strand, counting down.
TTTCCAAATGAAAAAGAACAGTACTAATGGAGTGGATTGATATTAACGAAAGACTGCCCGAACATCAGCAGAAAATCATCTGTTATCTGCCTGATAATTATCAATACTTACCAGGGAAAACTGGGGAGGAACGACACGAACCAATTGTGATTCTACGATTTGTAAAAGATTATTTCGCTGGCAATCCTGAGAAAGCGGAAAAACATGGCGCACATTTTTGGCTAGGAGAAGGCTTGAGTAATCACTATTTTAAAGATGTTACACACTGGATGCCGCTACCCGAAAAACCATAGTACTTTAAGTTGTCGATGAAAAGGATAGTGACCAATGAGCATAATCTCGAAGTATTATATGAAGATAACCACCTTTTTATAATCAACAAAAGACCAGGTGATATTGTACAAGGTGACAACACTGGAGATACTCCAATTAGTGAATATGTAAAGAGGTATTTAAAAAAGAAATATGACAAGCCAGGCAATGTCTTTGCTGGCGTGGTGCATCGATTAGACCGACCCACAAGTGGGGTATTGATACTAGCAAAAACGAGTAAAGCCTTGTCAAGAATGAATGCCCTTTTCAGGAGTAATGAAGTGCAGAAGACTTATTGGGCATTAAGCGATCAAGCCCCTAAAGACATGAGTGGTCAGTTGGTACAATACCTTAAAAAAAATGAAAAACGTAATCGTTCGACCGCTTTTCCCAAACCAAGTCCAGGTGCTAAAGAGTCTATTCTAGGTTTTAATGTGCTTTCTGTCTATAATAAAATGTATCTTTTTGAGTTACACCCTAAGACCGGTCGGCATCATCAGATAAGAGTGCAATTATCGACAATAGGAAGCCCTATTCTAGGAGATGTGAAATATGGTTCGAAAACGAAAACAAACCATGAGAGAATGTTTTTGCATGCAAAAAAAATAGAATTTCTGCACCCAACTCGAAAAGAGAAAATGACGATAGAAGCACCTCTCGGTGATGAAAAAGAATGGGACAGCTTTCGGTAATGATAGACTACTACGCTATATTAGGTCTTAAGAATGGGGCAAGTCTTGAGGAGATAAAAAAAGCTTATCGAAAACTGGCTATGAAGTATCATCCAGACAAAACGGATAGTGAAGAGGCGAAAAATAATTTCGTAATGATAACCGAAGCCTATGAATTTCTTCAAGATAATAATCGAAGAAATGCTTTGAATAAAAAACAGTCCAGAAAAGATTTCTATGACAAGAAGCAAAAAGTGTATGAAGAATGGTTGAAAAATGGACAAGCTAAAGCACAAATAAAAGCCAAAAAAGATGCGGAAATACCTTATAGTGACTTTCAAGAAAAAATATTGGGGGGATTCGCCTTGGTGTTTTCAAGATTGATTAATTGGGCTTTGTTATTGTTTTCTTTTATCGTATTATTTATCCCATGGATGCAATATTATACGGAAGAGGATGAGGACTTGAGAGTGACTTTACCAATAGTTTGGATTTTCACCTTTCTTGGACTTGCTTTTTTATATGCTGCTTGGAAGGCAAATTTTTCGGAAGATCGATGGGGTGACCATAAAGGATGAAGACGGTTTGAGTTAGAGTCTTGAGAGCTAAGCGTTGCAAGAACCCCGAAGGGGTGACATTATAATAGATAAAAGCCAACGCCAAATCCAAACCCTGAAAGGGTGACATTATAATAGCAACCAATCGTTGCAATAACCACGAAGGGGTGACATTATAATAGATAAAAGCCAACGCCAAATCCAAACCCTGAAAGGGTGACATTATTATAACGCAACCCGCAAAGTACAATATATAGTTATCCTTCAGACCGACACAGAAGTGTGGTAGTTTAAGTCTTGAGTAGCATAATGCAATAATGCAATCCCCCCCAAGTATCATTTTATAATATCTTTAATCACTTCAATCAATAATACGGAATTAACTATATTTACAAAATGAAAAACGCAATCATTCTACTCTTTATTTTCATGTTTAATCAAGGTAATGCTCAAACCCTAGGGCTCAATCAAGCCAAGTACTGGGATTATAGAAAGACCTTGAAAGAGCGGTATGTGGACATCGGAAAAGGAAAAGGAAAAAGTATCCCTGCGGAATATTTTAACCCAAAAAAAGGTAGACTGCATTGGGGGGACGGAACCATGGCGCTCGGATGGTATCTCGGAATACTTGCGACCGAATATCATATCAGTACCAAAAAAGGCTATATCAGTAATGGAGAAGGAAAAGAAATAGACCCTAAACAAACACTCATTGAATTATCGTACGCACTAAAAGCACTGGATAGATTAGACTTAAATGCCGAAACTTTTTTTGACAAAAACGCCAAAGGAGAACTTAACGGATTCTTTATCAGAGATGATGTAGGGAGTGAAGCCAAAGCGAATTTTAAAAATATAGAATACATAGACTCTGACTTCACTTCTGAAGATCCTTATAGCAATGAAATGAGTCATGATCAAGTCTATGAATTGATGATTGGACTTGCCTTGGTCAAAAATTTTATTCCCGAAAAAACGCAAGTTGGAGGCGTGTTTATTCAGCAACAAGCCATCGATCAAGCCAAACGAATATTGAACAAGCTGCAAGAGGATAGATGGCGATTACGAAATCCCGTGGTCATGTTGTCCAATGGAAAAGGGAAGAAAGTAAAACGTGGACATCAGTCTTATATCTATGCTGGTGGTACCCGTAGAATCATGAAATTCTTTGGTGGAGATATGCGAAGTCCTAGTTTTTATGACATCTATTGGAGCTCCCTAAGGATGGGGATCAACCCTACCTATGCCAATAATAGCAACTCTTCCATGGCGCTTTCAGTGGCGGCCGTAGGAAATGGATTCAAAAAAAATACTTACCGCAAACTCGCCAAAAGGGCAAGTAAAAATGACTGGTATTTTTATCCGCTATTGAACAAAGCCTTGTATCCGCTCAATAGAGAAATAAAAAGACCAGTGCTCGAAAAAGCCCAAGCGATGATCGATGAAGCACCGACGGAAGGTATCATTTCTAACTACAATCGGGATGTGAACCATAGTTGGGGAGTCAACAATAGATTCTATAAATTTAAAAAATATCAACGAAATGGATTGCACTATCAAGTAGATCGTGAATACAATGGATTGGACTATATGTTGTTTTATAACCTATGGTTGATTAATCGAACAGGGCTATATATGGACTCTTGGCGATTGTTAGCGCCTCGCACACGCAAGGAAAAACGTGCCGCTCGAAGAGCGAGAAAAGAGATGCAAGAACAAATAGAAAACGAGGGGAGAGAAGCACCTCCACAGCCTTAATTCAAGCCATGAAGCCTTGGAAAAAATACGTATCTCATGTATGGGGGATTAATTTAAAAAAATACACCTCCGAGTGGAATGATGAATTATTCGTCAATCTAGAATTTGGTAAAAAAGTACTGCATACCCGCACGGCGAATTATTCTTTTCAGAACCTACATAAGGTAATGCGTGCAGCTCTTCTTAAGGTAAAAGCCGATTTGACAAAAGATTCCGTTATTTTGAACCTTGGAATGGGGGCTGGTTCTACTGTCGAAATTATTCGAGAGGAATTGAATTCCACGGCCCATATAACGAGTGTAGAACATGACCCAGTGATAGTAGAAATTGCCAAATCTGAATTTGACATCATGCGATTTGTCCATCATAGGATAGTCTTACAGGATGCGAATGATTTTTTATTGACAGTGCATAAAGAAAGCTTCGACTTGATTGTTTGTGATCTGTTTAAGGACAAAGAAGTGCCAGAAAAATTTAAAACGTCCACTTTTTTTAGTCAAATGTTCGAGGTGTTAAAACCTAATGGCAATCTGATTTTTAATTTTATCGAAGAGAAAAATAAACCAACTTTTTTTCAACCACATATCGATGCGATGGGTGCTGCATATGCATTTGAAATTATAGAACCATTGAAGGGTAATTATGTTTTGGTCGGTAAGAAACTTCTGGTGCGATATTGATGGTTTTGCTTGTTTGTTAACCCGCTTAATACCTGGGATAACGAAGTGTATTGTATGAATACAAGATGGGTTTATCTGAAGCTATTGAGAATATTCGTTACGAAGTACATGCGGCTGTGCCCTTTAGGGTTTGGGGTGAGCGGAGGAGGTTAATCCTGAAATAGAAGCACCTCCTAAATTCACCTAAATTCTGAATGTCTCAAGCAGCAACCCTTTTCAAGTATTCAAAAATCGCAAAACATTAAAATTATATAATTACATTTGACAAAAATCAAATCAAGATGAAAATCTATCCAATAAACACAGGTTATTTTAAACTCGATGGAGGCGCAATGTTCGGTGTAGTTCCAAAATCAATATGGCAAAGAAATTACGAAGCCGACAGTAAAAATATGTGCAATTGGGCAATGCGATCGATGTTGATAGAAGATGGTAATAAACTCATATTGATAGATACTGGTATCGGAGACAAGCAGTCCGAAAAATTCTTTGGATACTACTATCTTCACGGGGATGACACCTTAGATAAGTCTTTAGCAGCCCATGGATTTAGTCGGGATGACATTACCGATGTCTTTCTTACACACTTACATTTTGATCATTGTGGAGGAGCGATCGTACGTAAGAATGACATCCTAATCCCAAGTTTTAAAAACGCAAAATTTTGGAGTAACGATCAACATTGGTCGTGGGCTACAGAACCCAATCCGAGAGAAAAAGCCTCCTTTTTAAGTGAGAATATATTACCTATAAAAGAAAGTGGTCAGCTTGAATTCGTCAAGAGAAAAGACGACTATACGGCCAATGTATTTAATAATATCGATGTGTTTTTTGCCGATGGTCACACAGAATCTCAGATGATTCCGCATATTCAATACCAAGGAAAAACAATTGTCTTTATGGCAGATTTATTGCCCTCAACAGCTCATCTTCCACTGCCATATGTGATGGGTTATGATACCCGACCATTACTCACGATGTCTGAGAAAGAAAAATTCTTAAAAGCCGCTGCAGATAACAACTATATTCTCTTCCTGGAGCACGATGCCTATGCCGAAGCTTGTACCGTAAAGCATACCGACCGAGGTGTGCGATTAGATCGAAAAGGAAGTCTAAAAGATTTCGTTTAATCCGTGTAAGGCAGAATTGAGCGACACATTGATAGCTCCCAGAGGAGCGACACATCAATAGCTCCCCAGAGGAGCGACACGTTAATAGCTCCCCAGAGGAGCGACATATTAATAGCTCCCAGAGGAGCGACATATTAATAGCTCCCCAGAGGAGCGACATATTAATAGCTCCCAGAGGAGCGACATGTTTGTAGCTCCCCAGAGG
>JAJRRH010000161.1 GCA_024279715.1 Bacteroidota bacterium | reverse complement strand
TATCCCCTAGTGATGAAGTGATTAGTACAAGTGATTTATATGGTGGATCTTATCGTATTTTCACCACTGTGTATGAAAATTATGGTGTGAAGTTTCACTTCGATGCATTGGCGTCAGAAGAAAGTGTAAAGGCTTTAGTTACTGATAAGACCAAGATGATTTGGGTAGAAACACCCACCAATCCTACCCTTAAAATATTGGACATCAAAATGCTCGCTCGAGTAGCAAAGTCATGTGGTGCTATATTAGTGGTGGATAATACTTTTGCCTCACCATATCTTCAAAATCCATTAGACCTCGGGGCGGATATCGTTATGCACTCCGGTACAAAATACCTTGCTGGACACTCTGATGTAGTTATCGGTATGGCAGCAGTAAATGATGATGATTTAGACCTGAAATTACGTACGTTACAAAATACTTGTGGTGGTGTACCTGGCCCTCAAGATTGTTTTCTTACCCTTCGAGGAATAAAAACACTTCATATACGTATGCAACGACATTGTGAAAATGCAGTGAAAATTGCTGATTTTCTAAAAAACCATAGTAAGGTGGACAAGATATACTGGCCAGGATTGAAAGACCATCCGAATCATGATGTAGCGAAAGATCAAATGCGAGATTTTGGTGGAATGATGTCTTTTACTTTAGTGGGCAATGACTATGAAACGGCTCGTAAGATTGTCTGCACTACAAAGTTATTTTCATTAGCCGAGTCACTGGGCGGTGTGGAATCATTGATTGGGCATCCAGCATCTATGACACACGCAGCTATTCCAAAAGAAAAAAGAGAAGCAACAGGTGTCGTTGATTCTCTTCTTCGGTTAAGTATCGGTATTGAAGATGCTGATGATTTGATCAGCGATCTCGAGCAAGCTATGGCGTAGTCTCTTCCTTCATAGACTCACTATTATCTTTGTACCCTAGTAAGATGGTAGTACATCCTTGGGGAGTAAGATTGTGAGTGGATTCTGTTTCAGGAACAGTAATTTGCACTTTCATCTTTACCGTATTATCTACCTCAAAGTCGAATGTTTCGGCTTCTGAAGCACTTGAATCAAAGACTACATTGTCATTTAGATCTAGCACTTTGTATTGAACATCTCCAAGGATAGGTTCGCTACAAACGTATAATCTGTAGGATTGCCCTGCAAAAAATGTCATATTTATCTCGGCTTCATCGCCCGGCATAAATACCGCACTATTGAAGTTTTCATTCGGTAAATACTCATCGAGCATCGGCAAGCATTTCTTTTTAGTAAATCTACCACATTGTGCATTCGCAGCAAATGGTGCGATGAATGCTAGAAGAAATAATACTTTTAATAATTTCATAATCCTATTCGTTATTGATTAAGCACTTACGTACTTTTCTCGTATTTCTTTTAATTTTTTCACTAAGACCAACATGTCTTTTTCAGTCATAGTAAGTTTCTTACTTGTCCCTAATACTACTTTTCCTGAAGTATTTTTTGAGGGCTCTACATCCACCTCTTTGGCTTTTGCAAAAAGCGTTTGTAATGTTTTTAGGTCTTTCAATATCTCATTCAAATCATTCTTGCCATTATAGCTAGTTACAAGTGCAATGAGGTCATCCAGAGCGTATTTTTGATCTACGATTCTACCCACCAACTTTTCACTTTTTTCTTCGTCATCCTCATATACTTTGGCAGCGATATACAGCCCTTCAATCCATCCTCCTGAGATAACCTGAGCAGACACACTGCTTCGATCATTTTCTTTCAGATATGCATCAAGTATGTAGAATGTTTCTGATATAATACTTAGTAGAGAATCTCTATTATCGATATTCTCCTCGATTCTATTCAAAACATCTTGGTCGAATGCAGCAGAAACACCTAATTCATCTGCCAATTGTTTTGCAGAAGACATATATAAGATAGATTCTTGGTTTCGATTAAATGCTGAGGTATAACTCAAATCAGCACCATATACACCAAGATTGATAGCTTTGATATACGAACTCGTGTATTTGTCTCTATTGCTAATGTCGTTAAGTAAGTTAGCATTGTACTTAGAGCCACTTCCTTTTAATAGGCTCGCCATCTCTATCGGAGAGGGTACAGAATAGAAAATGTTATTTACTTTTTCCGTTTGGAATTTATTGGCTTTGTCATCAGTAGCATTCTTAGAGTCAGCAACATGGGTGAGCCCATTTTCTGCTGTATCTGTTCCTCCTCCGCAAGCTGTCATCATTAATGCCAACAATGCTAGTAAGGAATAAGTTTTCATTACTTTCATGTGTGTTTTTTTAAGTTTAGTGTTTGAAATCAAATCGCACAATCATGTGTTTGTACGTCTCTAACGATTCCATAGTTTCAAAAATAACGAAAAATAGTACACTAATTACTCGATAACCAAAAGTAATCCTATCTGATATGTTGAGAATCAATGAGCTTCCAACCAATTAGCACCTGTCCCAACATCTACTTTTAAGGGGACTTTGAGGGTTACGGCATGGCTCATTTTATCTACCACCATAGCCTGTAGTTCTTGTACTTCATCCTTATGGGCTTCAAAAACTAATTCATCATGAACTTGAAGCACCATTTTTGACTTCATTTTTAAGTCTGTCATGCTCTTTTCTATGTCGATCATGGCTACTTTGATAATATCTGCCGCTGACCCCTGAATGGGCGTATTGATGGCGTTTCGCTCGGCATGACTACGAACAGTATGGTTCTTTGAATTGATGTCAGGCAGGTATCGTTTTCTTCCAAGAAGCGTTTTTACATAACCATGCTCTCTTGCAAATTCCTGATTGGATTGCATATAAGCGATGATTCCTGGATATTTTTCAAAATAGTTATCTATTATTTCTTTGGCTTCACCCACCGGAATACCAAGACCCTGAGAAAGACCGTAAGCTCCTTGCCCATATATCAATCCAAAGTTGACGGCTTTGGCTTTGGATCGCATGGTGCGATCAACTTCTTCAAGGGATACACCAAATAGTTTGGCTGCTGTGGCAGCATGAATATCCTCATCATTGACGAAAGCCTGTATCATATTCTTCTCATCACTCAATGAGGCTATTACTCTCAATTCCACTTGCGAATAATCCGCAGCAAGTAGTATGTAGTTCTTGTCTAAAGGTTTAAATGCCTTTCGAATCTTCCGCCCACGCTCAGTACGGATAGGGATATTTTGCAAATTAGGACTATCCGAACTCAACCTGCCCGTTGGGACTATTGCTTGACGAAATGATGTATGTATACGCTTGTCTACGGGATGGATCAATTTTGGCAATGCCTCTACATAGGTAGATTTCAATTTGGTTAGTTCTCTATAGTCGAGAATATCGTCTATGATATCATACTTATCACGAAGTTTGGACAAGGTTGCCTCATTGGTTGAGTATTGACCAGTAGCAGTCTTTTTTCCTTTATATGGAATTCCCATTTGTTCAAACAATACTTCTCCTAATTGTTTAGGCGATTTAAGGTTAAACTCTACACCCGATTTTTCTAATATCCTATCTCTAAGTTCAAGGATGTCAATCCCTAATTCATCCGCATATTTTTGAAGAAAATCAATATCCAGGCCTACTCCACGATATTCCATCAATGCCAATACTTTTATCAACGGACATTCGACATCAAAATACAGTTCTGACACTTCGTTTTTTTTCAATAGAGGCGCAAAAGTATCATGCAATTGCAGTGTAATATCCGCATCTTCACATGCATAGTTACTGACTTCTTCTGGCGCTATATCCCGCATACTTTTTTGCGATTTTCCTTTCTTCCCAATGGGGGTAGTAATGGACACCGGAGAGTAGCTGAGGTAGTTTTCAGCAAGGAAGTCCATACCATGCTTTTTGCCTGGTTCTAGTAGCGAATGTGCTATCATAGAGTCTTCAATGACGCCATTTACCACCATACCGTATTGCATCAATACGATAAGGTCAAATTTAATATTATGCCCGATTTTAGCAATTTTATTGCTATTGAAAAATGGGGCGAATTCATCAAGAATATTTTTCGTCTCCTTTTGATCCTTGGGCGTTGGCACGTAATACGCCTCTCCTTTTTTCATTGAAAAAGACAGTCCTACAAGTTCTGTATTCGTGGGTGTAACACTCGAGGTTTCGGTGTCAAAACATACTTTTTTTTGCTTTAGTAATTTGGAAATAAGAGTGGCTCTACTTTTTTTGTCATTGACGAAATGGTAATTATGCGGCACATCTTCCATCGTTTGCATAGTCGATTCTTCTTCAACTACTTCCTCTTCTTCATCAAGCATATCAAATAGGCTCGGCTGACTACTTTTGGCACGCTTGAATTTATAGCCATCGCCAAGGATTCTTTTTCCTAAAGTACGAAATTCATATTCGTCAAAAAAGGCTCTTAAATCGTCCGCATGAGGTTCATCGATGATTAATTTATCTTCTTCAAATTCTACTGGCACATCGAGGATAATGGTCGCTAGTGATTTGGAAATGATGGCATCTTTTTTACCCGCCACAATTTTTTCCCCCATTTTACCTTTTACCTCATGGGCATGTTCAAGGAGATTTTCGATAGTACTATATTGTTTGAGGAGCTTACAAGCTGTTTTTTCACCCACACCTTTTATGCCGGGGATATTATCCACAGCATCACCCATTAATCCAAGCATGTCGATGACTTGGTCGATGCGCTCGATATCCCACTTGGCGAGTATCTCTTTTACCCCTAGTATCTCTCGATCCTTTCCGTACGAACCTGGTTTATACATAAATATATTTTCGGATACAAGTTGCCCATAATCCTTATCGGGAGTGACCATGTAGGTCTGGTAATCAAATTTTTCAGCCTCCTTGGCTAATGTTCCTATTATATCGTCTGCTTCATAACCTTCACACTCTATCACTGGGATATTGAAGGCTCTTATCATTCTTTTTATTGGCTCGATAGAGGCGCGAATATCCTCTGGCGTCTCTTGCCTATTGGCTTTATAAAAACTATGTTCTATCACTCGTGAAGTAGGCCCGTAGGTGTCAAATACGACCGCCATGTGCGTCGGCTTCTCCTTTTGAATAAGACCCCACAAGGTGTTGATAAACCCATAGATTGCGGATGTATTAACGCCTTTGGAGTTTATCATCGGGTTACGAATCATGGAGAAGTATGCACGGTAGATGAGTGCAAATGCATCCAATAGGTATAGTTTTTTTTCGTCTTTATTGTCGGTCATTGAAGTGTGTTTCATTCTGAAGTTAGAGGCAGCAAGTTACATTTTTTTTGGACATAGGTTATACCCAAGATTCTTATCACATATGGTCTTGGATTTGAGTTTTTATTGATATTTAGTAAGTTGATTTAATAACAATTGCTCTATCCACACAGCTAATCAAAACCAAGACAGAAGCACTCAAATAATAAATATTTACCGAACCTTGTATTAAAGACGACCTTTATTCTATATTTGTTAAATAATACCAGTAATATAATTATTCATTTTAGGACGACAATATGCATCAAATAATCATTGGTAATAATAAAAAGAACGTAGAAGTCATCGAGAAAAATCGATTTCTCATTGACGGAAAAGAGCATTCACTAGATATTGAGAATATTGGTGAAAATATTTTCTCTGTGATAAAAAACAACACAACTTACCGGATTGAAGTCCTTGACCATGACCTAGAAAACAACAGTATGACGCTGGCTATCAACGGGAAGGAGCAAATCGTTCTCATAAAGAACGAATACCATCAACTCCTCGACAGCCTAGGGATGTCCAATAGTGCAAACAAGAAAATAAAGGAAATAAAAGCCCCGATGCCTGGTTTAGTTTTGGAGGTCATAGCGGAGAATAAACAAAACATGGACAAAGGGTCTACTCTATTGATTCTGGAAGCTATGAAAATGGAAAACATCATTAAATCACCCGACGAAGTCATTGTAAAGAAGATTCATGTGAGCCCGGGAGACACGGTAGAGAAGAACCAAGTGCTTATCACCTTCGCCTAAACCCGAATTATGCATTTGAAAAGTTCATGCGCCTTGAAATCATACTTTCCTTACTCATATTCCAGATTAAATTCCAAGTCATTAATTCAAAACCTCATAGATGGATTTTTCTAAACAATATGTACGCTTTTGGATAGTCATCCCTATCCTTCTTGTCATAGGATTTCTTTTCAGATCTACTATTGATGTGTATGCCTATACAAGCCTTTTCAAGGTTTATCCCCCTACTATTTCCTATATATTGACTGTCTTTCTTTTCTTATCTGGTGCTGGGTATTTTCTAAATAGAAAAAAGGTGATGCTCGAAAACATGACCCGCTTTCATATCAAGACGACTCTCATTGGGGCTATTATTTGTTTATTCGCTGTTATCATTCTATATTTTAAGAATAAAGATCAAAGCAGAATTAAAGAAATGTCAGATTTTCCATCGTTTTCCTTAGACCAATTCTTGGCGCTGAGCTTTACAGCTGGTATCTTTATTCTATTTTTAGGCTTCATTATCTATGTTGTTAATACGGCAATCACTGCCTTTTTCGTGGATGAAGAATAAAAATACAATTAGTTAATAACTATTTACACCACTATTATCTATCTGTTTAATAGGTTGTTATCTCTATAAATCTTCTTTGGCATTAGATTTGTGATTGGCGAATTGATAATGCTTTTATCTATTTCAAAGAAAAAAAAGTATATTTGAACGATGTTCAACTGTACTTTATCAAAAAAACTTTGGGAAAAGTTGAAGCTACATTGAACAAAGAAGTAAATAAAATGTTTTTATTTGCACTTTAAATATAAATACCAAAACAGAAATTATGTCTGATATTAAAGAAAAAGTAACTGCTATCATCGTAGATAAATTAGGATCACCAGAAGATGAAGTAACACTAGAAGCGAGCTTCACGAATGACCTTGGAGCAGATTCACTAGATACAGTGGAGCTAATTATGGAATTCGAAAAAGAATTCAACATTGCCATTCCAGATGACCAAGCGGAGAATATCCAAACGGTAGGACAAGCAATAGAATATATTGAGAAAAACATCGGTTAATACCAAATCCGAAAGATGGAATTAAAAAGAGTAGTAGTTACAGGGCTAGGTGCATTGACCCCTTTGGGAAACAATGTTGAAGAATATTGGAACAACCTTCTAAAAGGTGTGAGTGGATCTGCCCCTATTACTCATTTTGATGCATCCAAATTCAAAACTCAGTTTGCTTGCGAGCTTAAGAACTTCAATGTAGAAGACTATATCGAACGTAGAGATGCGCGTCGTATGGATGCCTTCACTCAATATGCTGTCATAGCATGTGATCAAGCCATTGAAGATTCAAAAATACTTGCAGATGGTTTTAATCCTGATAGAATCGGGGTGATATTAGGATCAGGAATAGGGGGATTATCCTCATTCCAACATGAAGTTTTAGAATTTGGAAAAGGAGATGGAACGCCTAGATTCAATCCATTCTTTATCCCTAAAATGATAGCCGATATCGCTCCTGGTCATGTCTCTATCAGACACAATCTACGAGGTCCAAACTATACTACTGTATCGGCTTGTGCCTCATCTACCAATGCATTGATTGATGCATTTAACCTTATAAGGTTAGGCAAAGCAGACGCCATCGTTTCTGGTGGATCAGAAGCTTGTATCAATGAAGCTGGCGTGGGTGGATTCAATGCCCTCAAAGCCCTTTCACAAAGAAATGACTCTCCTAAAACTGCCTCACGGCCTTTTGATAAAGAAAGAAATGGCTTTGTATTAGGCGAAGGTGCAGGAAGTATTATTCTAGAAGAACTAGATCATGCTGTAAAGCGTGGTGCCAAAATATATGCCGAAGTAGTAGGTGGCGGAATGTCAGCAGACGCTCATCATATCACTGCACCACATCCTGAAGGACTCGGGGCAATCAACGTAATGCTTAATGCATTGGATGATGCAGAGATGAATATCGAAGATATTGACTACATCAATGTACATGGCACCTCAACACCTCTTGGTGATATTTCCGAATCCATTGCCATTAAAAAAGTATTCAAAGAACACGCGTATAAGTTGAATATAAGCTCCACTAAATCAATGACAGGCCATCTACTGGGAGCCGCAGGTGCAATAGAATCTATTGCTACTATTCTAGCGATACAAAATGATATCGTCCCCCCCACTATCAATCACAGTACCGAAGATCCCGAAATTGACAACAAGTTGAACTTTACCTTCAACAAACCGCAAAAAAGAACAATTAATGCTGCTCTGAGCAATACTTTTGGATTCGGAGGACATAATGCTTCCGTAATATTCAAAAAATATAAAGTCTAATATCTTGGGATTATTACAATCCATCACCACTTTCTTCTCCAAGAAGCAGAATCTACACAAAGACATAAAATCTATATTTGGATTTACACCCAATAACATAGATCTATTCTATGAAGCCCTTGCCCATAAATCACATAATAAAGGCAATGGAATTGATAACGAACGACTTGAATTCTTAGGAGATACCGTACTAGACCTTGTGGTCGCAAATCTATTGTACAATGAATTTCCTGAGGTCGATGAAGGTGAGTTAACAAAGCTTAAGTCCAAAATCGTGAGTAGAGAGCATCTTCTTAGCTTATCCAACGCCATGGAATTGAGTGATAAATTGCACATTAAGAAACAGAAGTCACTCCCGATGGATAACATCATAGGCAATGTAATAGAAGCAATATTTGGTGCAATATTTCTAGACCAAGGCTATGACAAAACCAATGATATCATTTGTGAAGTTATGGATGACTACGTCAATCTACATCAACTTAAAGACAAGGTAGTAGACTTCAAATCAAAAGTGCATGAATGGGCACAAAGCGAAAAAAAGAAAATACGATTTCAAACCGTCAGTATTGGCAATTTAGAAAACACTAAATATCGTTCCGACCTATATATAGATGACGTGCTAAAAGCAAAAGGAATAGCTAGGAATAAGAAAATAGCACAAAGAAAAGCATCAGAATCTATGTGGAATCAAATTCTACTATCTGAAGGAAGAAATAATGCATAACACCCACCCCTTGGTGACGAATTATCAATTAAGATACCACCGATTATTGGTTAGTAATTAGTCTCCCATTGCAACTATTCTAAATAATTAATCCCGTAATTTTACTTCAAACTTAATAGTGATTTGAAGTACCTACTTGATTTTGAAATAGAACATGATTTTGAGTTGATCGGAATCGCCTCTGCCCTCCCGGGATTCAAAATTGCTTGGCATATCAATAAAATATTGGACATAAATCTATGTAGAGTTGAAGACCATGTTGTAACTTTGCAACTTGATAAAAATGTCGGGGAACTATCTTTTGAGGATCAAGAAACTACCAAAAGAAGATATTCCAGATATATTTTTGATATTCCAGACAAGGATATGTATTATCAATTGCTTTCATTCAAACACCAAGGACATCCCTTAAGTGCAGAGTTAAAAGGATATGACTATCTACTTAAAATAGAAAATCCTGAAGACATGGTGGACGAGCAAGTATTAAAATTACAAAATATCTCTGTCTTTAACTATATAAAGAAGATAGATGTGGATGAACTAGAATTAGAATTTCTAGACACCTTTTAGAGAAAAAATTAAATGATAAAAAAACAAACTAAAATAATAGCCACCATAGGACCAGCTTCAGAATCAAGAGAGACACTGAAGCAAATGATTCTAGAAGGAATGAATGTAGCCCGTCTAAATTTTTCACACGGATCGCATGAAAATTATAGGGAAGTTATAACCACTATCCGTTCTATAGCCGATGAGCTCAATGTTCATGTAGGTATTCTTGCCGATCTTCAAGGGCCAAAAATAAGGGTGGGAGAAATTGAGAATAATGCCCTCGAACTTAAAGATGGTAATCGATTTATTCTTACCACAAAGCCGTGTATTGGCAATGCAGAAAGGGTATTGATAAATTATCCTGATTTTCCGAAAGACACAAGTCCAGGAGAGAAAGTGATGCTCGATGATGGTAAAATAGAACTCAAAGTAGAAGAAACCAATGGTAAAGATGAAGTGGTGGTGTCTGTTACTCATTCTGGCATACTTTCTTCCAACAAAGGAGTTAATCTACCTAATACGAATCTATCCTTTCCTAGCCTTACAGAGAAAGATTTAAAAGATCTTGATTTTATTCTTACACAAGACGTTGATTGGCTAGCACTATCATTTGTACGTTCTCCAAGGGATATAATTGAGCTCAAGCACATCCTAAGCGACAAAGGCTCTACCCTTAAAGTGATTGCCAAGATTGAAAAACCTGAAGCCATCGATGAGATTGATGAAATTATTGAGGAGGCAGACGCCTTAATGGTGGCGCGTGGTGACCTTGGGGTAGAAATACCCATGCAACAAGTGCCTATGCTTCAAAAGCAAATCATAAAAAAATGTATTCAGCAATCTAAACCTGTCATCGTGGCTACCCAGATGATGGATAGCATGATTACCAATTACCGCCCCACAAGAGCGGAAGTAAATGATGTTGCCAATGCCGTTTTGGATGGTGCTGATGCCGTCATGCTAAGTGGCGAGACCTCTGTCGGAAAATTTCCAATACTTGTTGTAAAAAACATGACTGAGATAATTCTAGAAATGGAAAAAACAGATGGAATATACCATCATGGAACGATTACACCAGATCCAAAATCCAATAGATACATCTCTGATGCTATTTGCAAATCCGCTGGAGCACTCTCTCTGATGACCAATGCCAAAGGGATTATTACGATGACGTTTTCTGGCTACACTGCTTTTAAAATTAGTAGTTTAAGACCCAAAGCCCGTGTCTTTGTATTTACCGGCAATAAAGCGCTTCTCAACCTGTTATCCCTTGTTTGGGGAGTCGAAGGATTCTATTATGACAAGATGGTGAGTACCGATCACACCATTGCAGATATCAAGTATCTATTAAAAAAACAACAATGTGTAGATACTGGAGATCATATTATTCATGTCGCCTCCATGCCGATAGCTAATAAAGGAATGACGAATATGCTCAAGCTGAGTTTGATTGAGTAGGGAGTGTGTTTTATTTCTTATTCGATTCAGTATGGATTAAAAGGAATACTTTATCCCAAGTGAAAAATTATCTCGCAAGTTTGCGAATAATTCGCGCCCCTCAAAGGATTTGTCACTAATTACTCGTTCACCTGTTTGATTATCGAAAAGCTCTGTAGAATCTTCCGTTTTTCCGCTAAGGTAACTAAGTATATAGTAAATATTCTCTTCAACTCCAATACTTACTTTCTTATGAATCTTATAATATATCCCTATATTCACTCCAACTCCTAAAGAATGTGTGAGTGGTCTATAAATTCGTTTTCCCTCATATCCAATAAATTCATTGTCTTCACTAAAAAACTCTCTTTTAATTGTTCGAGTATCTTTACTAATGATTTGATAAGGAACTTCAATACCAAGATTTAAGAAGATTGCTTTTTGGATTTTTATTCTTCTCCGTAATCCAATACTAATGCCAAAGGATCTTCTTTGTAAGACAGAAGTCGTTATTCTCTTTTGAAAAACACTTCCCCATCCGAAATAATCGACTACTGAGATAAACGAACTTGTGTTACAATACCCCAATCGAATAAAATTGTCATGGATTGAATCTCGATGGTGCAAATAACTGATATCAAAACAAGAATTTATTCTTTGCTTTTTAGATTCAAGAACTATACCCAACGGATTATCTTCGTATGTTTTATTAATATCAAATCCACGCAAGGCATTCACTCTAATAAGCACATCTTGGCTTATCGCATGATTTGATGTTAATAATAGCGTTACTATAAGTATATAAAAACTAATTTTCACGAGCGCTAATCTTTAATGAATTTTTTAGATACAATTCCCTTATTCGTACGTATTAAAATCACATAATACCCACTTGATAAATCGCTTACATCAATACTATCAAAAGAGGATTCCTTTTTTAATAATACTTCTTTACCAGAAATAGGTAGAATACATATTTCAAAAATAAAAATATCCTCACATCCATTAATAATTGTTAAACTATTAGTTGCGACGGTTGGAGAAATCTTTATCTCATTAAATCTATTGGTTAAACTCTGTACTCCTGTAGCATCATCGTCAATAATTAGAATATCCAAAACATTATCGGCTACAAATGCACCTGTTCCATTATCATTAATTACTTCTAACCAAAAGCCACTTGATTCATCCTCTTCAGGAGTGATATCATCTGTTATTTGAGCTAAATCCCAAAAACCTGAACTAAAATCCCCCGGGTTTACAAGCATGCTTTCTTCCGCTAGAAACTCATAATCAAATGCATCAAAAGCAACATCATATATATCCACATCTATAAATACTCCCACAAAATCATTTACTCCAATTTCTATCCCTACATTCTCTAACCCGATTACTTCATACTCTCCGATTATTATGTTTTCATCTCCTTCAACTACCACAACTTCTGGTGTTGCAAAAGAAATGTTTAACCAACTTACCACTGGCACTATACAAGCATTCGTATGAACCCCCAAATCCTCAACTAAAAAATTAGGGAAAATATTCCATTCATTTATCAAATCCATATTTTGAAAAATTACCTTTCCATTCTGGACAGTTGGCTTTCTTCGTACCAATAAATTCTCAATAGAACCAAGATTAATGTCCAGTCCCTCAAGATATTCAGGATTATTCAACAATTGACTAATATCAATAATGGTTGAAGTAGTTTCAACCCCTTGTTGACCAAATTTGTCAACTATTTCACCATTTGGTCCAGTTAAATTAATAGCAACTTTTCCTTCCAGAGTTAATAATGAACTAAAATAATTTGTGAATTGAGAAATAACAGAATTAGCATTACCATTGGATATTACATAAGTACCATGCGATGGAACAAGACCCTGAAGAGTAATATACGTGACGACACCTACATTGTCCACCAGTTCTATTTTATATGTTGAAAGATTAATATCTATCTCTGTAGGGTTGAATAATTCTATAGATTGATTGTAATTACCATAATTATTTTGTTGTTCAAATAATACTTCTGTTACAAAGAGTTCTTTGCATTTGTCCTGAGAAAAAAAATTTGATCCTAGAAAAATAAATAATACTAATATCGACACTCTTAACTTTTTACTTCTTGTCTTGTCTTGTCTTGTCTTGTCTTGTCTTGTCTTAAGATTTTCATTTTACATTTGTATTAAATTAATAATTATAGTTTACTATTATTATTTTGAATAATATTTGTCCGAATAATTTTGACCCCTAGAATTATAATAATGAGGTCGTTTTTAAACCCTTCAGACTCGAAGTCTGCAATTTAATGCTTTTAATTTGATTATAGCGCTATTTGTTAAAAAAAGATGTCTGAATATGTATTGCTAAAAAAAACAAGGGTCTGTTATGGTAGTTAAAGTTCAATTGACACAGAGATATAGTTTCCAATTAAAAAAGTTTGAGAAGTACGATACCAAGATTAAAAATATAAAGCTAGATATGCTATATCATACTCAAAAAATATAAAAAAACAATTCGCCAAAAAACTAAATCCCAGACTTAAACTGCTTCAAAAACTCAATGTCGTTTTCAAACAATCGACGGATATCCCCTATTTGATATTTGAGCATAGCGATACGTTCTATTCCCATTCCAAATGCAAATCCTGAATATACATCAGGGTCGATGTTGTTGTTTTTCAAAACATTGGGATCTACCATGCCACATCCCAATATCTCTAACCATCCAGTACCTTTGGTGATCTTATAGTCTGTTTCTGTCTTTAAGCCCCAATATACATCCATCTCAGCACTCGGCTCAGTGAATGGGAAATACGACGGTCTCAATCGAATCTTTGTCTCATCTCCAAAAAATTCCTTGGCGAAATATAGCAACGTCTGTTTTAAGTCAGCAAAGGATACATCCTTGTCGATATACAATCCTTCTATCTGATGAAAAATACAATGTGAACGTGCCGATATGGCCTCATTTCTGAAAACTCGCCCAGGAGATATTGTTCTTATTGGTGGTGTACTAGATTCCATCACCCGTACCTGTACAGAGGAAGTGTGGGTACGTAAACTGACGTCTCCTTCGATAAAAAAAGTATCTTGCATATCTCTCGCTGGATGCTCTGGCGGGAAATTAAGCGCCGAGAAGTTATGCCAATCGTCTTCCACCTCCGGCCCTTCAGATACCGCGAATCCAATGCGCCTAAATATATCTACTATCTCATTTCGCACCAATGATATCGGATGCCGTGACCCTATAGTATGTATTCCACCAGGTCGAGTTTTATCTGTCTTCGCATCTCCTTGATTACTTGATTCTACGTTAGTCTTTAACCGTTGTATCTTCTCAACTACAGATTTGTTGAGCACATTCAGCTCCTGGCCTATCTCTCGCTTTAATTCTTTAGGTACAGATTTGAATTCCTCATACAAAGCCTTTAACTCCCCTTTTCTACCTAGTATCTTTATTCTAAAGCTCTCAATAGCTTCTTCGTTAGATGCTGAAAATGCATTAATCTTTTCTCGTAGCTCTTTGATCTTTTCTTTCATTATTATTTCGCGATTTTCATTTGCATAATAATATCTTCATGGGGTCTATCCCCTCGTGCTGTGGATACATTGGCTATGGAGTCTATTATTGCCATACCCTCTATTACTTCACCAAATACAGTGTACTCCCCATCCAGATGAGGCGTACCACCAAGCTCTATGTAATCCTTAATCTGTTGCTCGGTATATTGCATAGCACTTGGATTTCGTTGCTTCATCTTCGTTTGCAAGGATTGTATGCCAGCTTCCGTATATGTTTTTCCTTGTACAATATAAAACTGACTGCCGGAAGATCGTTTTTCAGGATTGGCTCTATCTCCTTGTCTGGCAGCACAAAGAGCGCCTTTTTTATGAATAAACTTAGCATTTATCTCCGCTGGCACGGTATAGCCAGGCCCACCTGTACCCAAACGCTGTTCTTTGGCAGCTCCCTTTGAGTTTGGATCACCACCCTGTATCATAAATGCCTTGATAACTCTATGGAAAATGGTACTGTCATAAGTGCCATCTTTCACAAGCTTCAAGAAATTGTCTCGATGAAGTGGCGTTTCATCATATAGCTTCACCGTCATATCACCGAATTTTGTGCTTATGACCACCATTTTAGCCCCTCCTACGTCTTCTTTTGCCGTTTTTACAACGTTCTTTTTTCCGCATCCATAAGTAATTAATAGCATCAAAAAGAGCATGCTCGCTATGTTAACAATCCTGTATTGTTCGTTTTTTTTCATTTCTATTCTTTCTTGTGTATTGGTATTGACTATATTTGCATCAGTACACTACATTAGTTACGCAACAAAGATAACAATTCAATATTATGAGTATTAAAAGATCCTATTTTTTCATTTTTGCATTAATTCTAACCATTTTTACTTCTTGTAGAAAAGAGATAGATACGGTAGCAGTCGTTAATGTAGTTGATATTAACACTCTAGTGCAGCCTGGACTTACCGTAAGAATGTTTGGAGAAGCGAGTACGGATAATCAAGGAGAAGTACAGGAAATAGCCATTGATAGAGTGCAAACCACGGATTCTAATGGAAAGGCTGAATTCAACTTTACAGAAGATTTCGAACTCGGACAAGCAGGTTTTGCGGTACTAAATGTAGAAGTAACCGTCGGTGATTCTATCTATGAAACTATCATGAAGGTGGAAGCTGAAGAAACCACTGAAGAAACGATTATTGTCAATTAATCTTCTATTCTAACTAATTGCACGATAGTATGAATTACTAGTACTTCCATACCACCCCACAGTCCCTTACAAAGGGGTATTCTGAGGGAGGCACGACCGTAAGAATCCTTAACAAGTCACAGGAGAAAGTCTATTCAAATTCTTGCTTGTTTTATAGCGCAACAATACGGTAGAGATTGCTCCCTCCTTCGGTAGGTCTGAATAACAGGGCTTTCGTGGGTTTATCAAGACCAAAACTAAAGCATAAAAATATTGGCACGACTCAATTGTTGAAAGAATGATGAAGAACCAATATTAAACATCAGTATAGCAACTATTTTTACAATAAACATCATACCATGCATTTAGTAGATATAATCCTGTTAATCCCTCTCCTTTGGGCACTTTATCGTGGATATAAAAAAGGACTTGTCATTGAAATCACTGCCCTTCTCTCCCTTGTACTTGGGGTTTATGGCGCAATAAAACTATCAGACAAGACGGCGAGCTACCTTATTCAACACTTCCAAATGTCCGAACAAAACATGGGGATTATTTCCTTTGCTATTACCTTCTTACTCATCGTAGGGCTCGTTTATCTTGTAGGTAATGCAGTCGAAAAAATGATTGATCTGGTAGCGCTTTCGTTTGTCAATAAACTTGGTGGTGCGTTTTTCTCAACTCTAAAAGTAGCTATGATTATAAGCGTAATCCTAGTTACAGTCAATGGTTGGAATGAAAAAATAGAGTTTCTACCAGAAACCATTACGGAAGATTCAATCATGTTTGAACCGTTGACAAAATTATCCCCTACCATTATGCCTTTTCTTAAAAATAGCAAATGGGTACAGAAAGGTCTTGAAAAACTTAAGGATCTGAAAGAAGATTCCGGTATAATGGAAACCATAGAATAGTGTTATAATTATTTGATTATCATATAACCCAAATTAGATATTCCATTAATCAACGATGCAATCCATCTTTTAGAACAGATTCAAGCTATATCAAAGCATTGATATCAAAATCAAAGTTGATTAGTGACTCAAATTCTGCAATACGTTCTTTAATTTCAGCAGAAGTCAAGGATAACAGTCTCTCAGGACCAAATTTCTCACAAGTGAAAGATGCCATGGCTGAACCAGCTATGATAGCATTCTTAAGCGTGTCGAAAGAAATATCATCTTTGCTCGCAATGTACCCAATAAATCCACCGGCAAAAGTATCTCCGGCGCCCGTAGGATCCATCACTACCTCTAAGGGCAAGGCTGGTGCGAAAAATACTTGATCCTTATCGAATAGCAATGCGCCATGTTCTCCTTTTTTAATAATTAGGTATTTTAGACCCATTGCCAATATTTTTTTGGCTGCTGTCACCAATGAATACTCTCCTGACAATTGCCTTGCTTCTTCATCATTGATAGATAATACATCGACCATAGCGATGGTTTCTTTTAGTTGATCCAAAGCAATATCCATCCAGAAATTCATGGTATCCATGACCACTAATTTAGGCTTGGACTTCATTTGCTTAATAACAGATTGCTGAACGGCAGGCGCAAGGTTGCCAAGCATGACATAGTCACAATTCAAAAAGTCTTCTGGTACGACAGGTTGAAAATGCTCTAATACGTTCAATTGGGTGTCCAATGTGTCCCGAGTATTCATATCATAATGATACTTTCCTGACCAAAAAAATGATTTCTCTCCCTCTTTAATTTGTAGTCCATCAAGATTGATATTCCGTTGTTTCATTTTTCCCAACATTTCTTGATCAAAATCATCTCCTATTACAGACACCAAACCAATGGGCTGATGAAAGAAAGAAGCTGAAAGACTTATATATGTAGCGGCACCTCCCACTACTTTGTCTCGTTTTCCAAATGGTGTTTCGATAGCATCAAAAGCCACTGTACCTACACTGATAATTGCCATAAAATAATTTCTTGCAAATGTATTGTTTAATTATAAACTTTGGTTTAGTTTTGCACTCCGTTTTGAAAAAGACGAAACATTCCTCCTTAGCTCAGCTGGTTAGAGCATCTGACTGTTAATCAGAGGGTCCTTGGTTCGAGCCCAAGAGGAGGAGCATAAAAAGAAAGAGATTACCTAATGGTAGTCTCTTTTTTTTGAATTATTTATGGATGGGGGGGTATATTTATTATTCTCATATTTCTGAATTCATCTGTTGGTTACACTCGGGTCATGGTTATCCTATAAAAACCCAGTACTGCCTGCTAGATAAGAAAATGCTTAACTATTTTCACCTCAATATTGGAATGAAAATATCTTCAATGAAAATATCCTACGCTTTCAATTTACATTGACATAACGTCTTTTTTATAACGGATACCATGTATGATTTGGGTTGAAACCTACTTCTTCAACAGTAAAAGTTTCTTTTGCGTCAAATCATAAGCTTCATCCAAAAATTCAGTCATCAAAGACCATTTATCAGCGGATAGATAATTGGTTTTATAACTTTTTGTAGATTTTAGGATTATCTTATCGCCTTCCATTACAGCACTACAATCAAAAAGTCCTCCTTCATTTTCAATCTTAACATTGAATGACGATAGATCTTCTGCTTGATAACCTTCTGGCAAGCTCAGAATAATCTCATTTTTGAAGGTACGCTCATAGTCTTGGTAGATATCCAAATCTCGCTCATACTCTTCCTTATCCAAAGCCACTTGTGAACCTATCAACCAACCTAAGTCTACAATCAATTTATTGCCAGCTTTTTAGACCAATCCTTCCAAGGAGTATTTCTCTCGTATTACCAAAGGTACACCCTCTTTGAGACCAGTGTTAATGACTTCTATTTCATCAAATGATTTCACATCATAATCATCCTCTAGTCGCTCCTTATATCTTTCGATTCGTTCTTCATTTACTTTCTTAAGGATATTTTCTCTATTCTCAGCAAGCGCTTTCCTTCCTTTTGGCGTCTTTTTGTATTCGGGTAAGTAGGTTTCAAAAATATCATGCAGATGAAGTATTCTGTAAGATTCATTGATTTTTAAAATCCCTTTGTAGGTGTTTTCATTTTCAACATTCAATACTTTGATATCATCCTCTGAAAAAGTGATGGTCTTTTTATCAAGGTTTACATTGTCTTTATAGGAAGAAGTAGGAAACTTCACTTTCTCAAATTTCACATCCTCTGAACGCTTCTTTTTAGTCTCTACAACTATTCCCTCTACTCCTTCCAAAAGGTAGTTGTTGACATTATAGTCGTTATACACCATATGGCCCGAGTAGAAAAATTTATTGCCATCTGGTAGGTTCACACGGATTCCATATTTAAGCATATCTTCAAACATCAATTCATCCAATAATCCATAATTTTTAGGAACTATTGCAATAATGTCATAACTTATATTAAAGTCATCCATCTCATTGGCCAAAGGAAAAATCTGATTGAGCGAAGAGAACCTATACTTTTCTTCATCATAGTCCATAATTCGCGTCCGATGATAGTATACATTCGCCTCATATTTAGCCAAAGGTCTTGATAGATATTTCACGGTGTGGTGTATGGCTTTAATGATGTCCATTGTTTGTTCCACCGTTCTCCCATCTGCTTTCTTAACCAGGTTGGGGTTATATGTTTTCATAAGTGTTGTGATTCTATAAGAGAGTTTAAAAGCTTTTTGTTTGGCATAGACATAGTCTCCAATCTCCTTATAACTTAATGGTGTTCCTTGGGTTGTAAATACTTCAACATCCGAAGGACTAAAGTCGTAATACTTCAATCTATTGACAAATATTTGATACCTCATATGTGGTAATACTTGCGAATAATATACATATCGAGAATCCTTTAATCGATCAATATCTTTATCTATCACCGTAATAAATCTCCGTTTTGCTTTTGGATTAGTCGTAGGTGATTCGCACTCAACACCATTGTTGTCATACCATTGCTCAGTGTAGCTCGGCATTTCATTGACTGTTTTGATCTTCATGAATACCTGCTTGCCAAGGATAAATTGATCTTCTTTATATAATATTGGAAAATCCTCATCTGCATTTACTATTGTTTGGGAGCGTGCTCGAATGTAATACTTATAGCCACTTGTTTTACTATAATAGTCAATAATATCTCCCACTTCAAGATTAGGGATAGAAAACTGTCCAGTACCGACACTCTCCATTTCCAAAATATCAATAATGGTACCATCTGGCTTAATTTGTTTAAGGCCAAAATTAGATTGCGACAATTCATTATCAAACAAGGAAGAATATTCTTCAACAGCCGCTTTATCCTGTAGTTTTAGGCGTATCCTCCAAGTATTTAAACCAACCGTAGAATTCTTATAGTTCGCTACATATTTTTGATACTTATATGCTAATACCACCACAGATTCATTTTTCCATTTTTCAGGTACTTCCGTCACATCAAATACTTCACCACCGTTCCAGTCCGTTACATCCGGTAAAACAGATTTTAATAAATATGCTTTTTTGGGAGGTTTATCCCCTGTCTCTATAAAAATTTTACCTTGTGAGAATAAAGATGTTGTAAGTAGTATTAAAAATACTACCAACGTAGAAATATTTTTCATTTTGTCGATTTGTTTTGGATGACTAGTTCTTTTTTAAGACTATTTGATCATCATATAATTCATTGAGTTGCTCCAAAGATTCATTCCATTCTTTCGCATGCTCTTTTTTTATTGAGCGATTCGGAATGATAATTTCGCGATGGTACTTAACTTGATTACCTTCGTTAGTATAGCTAGCATTGATTTTATATTCTTCTTTTTCTATATGAATTGCTTCCGGCATATAGTCTAGCGAATAACCTTGTGGGATATTAAGTGTTACATCCAACACGTTATACACCTTATCTCCAAAATAAATATCCACAGTCCGAGGCAAATCCACATCTGCTTCACTGAAGTTTCTATCCATTTCTAGACTTATGTATAAATCATCGTTGACATTCAATATGGCATTTTCTTGTTCTATGTCAAATTCAAATAGGATAGGTTCATCTCTATTCTCCAACCCTTTTGATGTGTAGTTTGTTACTTTCACATTTTTATCATGATTTTCTAAAAAAGATTTAAGAGACTCTTCTTTTTCATGTGCTGCAGTATAGGAATAACTATTCATGATACTAACTTTTCTATTGCCATTGTACTCTCTAGATACTCGGCCTTTGACTAGGTCTCCCACAATATCCATCGTCCAATTCTTTCGCACGAGATTACGCTTATAGTCCGCTTCTGGTACTGAGGAAATGATAAAGTTATCGCCGTCTTCAATCATCACGTTTCTTCCTTGAATTCGATCTGCATTGTCTCTTAATTTAATATATGTTTCTGTAGGATCTATAAATATCTGCTCGTCGTCTTTTATTACGGTACATATCATGTGGTTGTCATTTGCTAATGAGGGAAAAGAGTAGTCATACTTTGGCCCTAATCTATTCGTTCCAACCCAGGTCAGTCTGGCATCAAATCCAGCTTCTGTAAGCATTGTTTTGGCTAAATTAGCTACCCCTTTACAATCTCCATATTTCATTGCAAATACATCCTTGGCGTCATCTGGCTTAAATCCCATAATGCCATCTTCGTAGGCGATATAACGCACATTGTCTTGTATCCAATAGTAAATTGCTTTGATTTTTTCTTCGTCATCTGTCTTGTCCTTCATCAAATTATTGACAAACCGAACCAACTCAATAGACTCATTGTCACAATTGCTTACCAATTCCTGATACCAACTATATACCGCTGCGTTATCCCGAAATAGCTCTAGCTTATCATCCTTTTTTTTAATACTCTTGATATTAATCGCTATGTGCGGCTCAAAATAAGTGCCGCCTGGCATAAATGCCCCCTCTGGAGATTTATCCAAGTTCTTTATTACCCATGAATATTCGGTATATTGGTTTTTTCCTGTTACTTCCTCTACATTTTTAACAATGTCAAATCCATCAAAGTTAATTTCATGAAACTCAACTTCCAACCAATTAGGTACTTTAAATACAATCCTCTTTGTTATAATAGGCTTATTGGTTCTAAAATAAACCGAAGTCAGATAACGTACATTTTTAAATGTTTTTACAATTTGCAACTCCGATACATCCCCTACTTCCTCAGAATAAAACCCAAAAGAACAAAGTCGATTATCAGAGGATAGTATAGATTCACTATAGTTACTGATACAGTCTCTGCCTATATAGTTCCTTGAACTAGACTTTCCATTGACTATAAAGCGTTTTTTCATCAAAGAAGACTCATCATCAAAATTATCGACTAGGTATCCTCTCTTTTTTTCGATAAGTGTTAAAAAGGCAGTGTGTTGGGTTTTTATTGCCCTGGTATAAAAGTCATCCGTCGTATAATCTTTCTTTGTGTGCTCAAACGTATAAATTATCTCATCATTCAGAATCACAAATTCATTTTCATCTTCCCCCTCCTTATTGTATTTTTCAGCGTATTCTGCAGCAAGTGCTATTCTATTCTGAGGTACTTTGTACGGTTTTTGGGCTGAAAATAATGTGATTTGAAAAATAAATAATGCAGTAGCAATTATTCTGGTCGATTTACTCATAAAGAAGATTTTGAGCAACAAATATATCAAAATCTATTCGAAAACAATAATTTTTCGGGCAATACACTATTTTTAATCGAGTTTTTAAGTCAATCCATCGTACGTAACTTGCAAATAACAAACTACATTAGATATTATTTTCTCATTCCAAAGCATACGATAATGACCTACCCCTTGGTATTTAATAATCTCGATATTCTTACAATTGGCCTGAATTTGTAGTGCTGTCGTAAAGGGTATTACCTTGTCATTCTCATCATGAATGATGAGAATACTTCTATAGTTTACTTGCCTCAACTTACTAGAAATATTTAATTGAACTATCTCTTCTCCTAATACTTTATCGGCCATGACGCATAATTTTTTATACGCCTTACGACCTAATCCTATCAATTGTTTGAATTCATCAAAAATATCTATGATATGATTCGGAGAGGTAAGAAAAACCATTGTTTCAACCTTTACTTCCAATTCACTTAATGCGTATGCCAAGACTGCTGAACCAAATGAATGGGTGACAAAGTGTATGGGCTCATCGGTATATCCGTACATTATAAACTTTTTCAATGCTTCCTTTACCACAAACATATTGGTGTGATCCTTTTTAGAAATTCCATGTCCTGGCAAATTCATGGCTATCACATTGTACCCTTCATCCACTAGTTTTAACGCAATAGCAGTCATGCTGCCAGGATTAGAGTCCCAGCCATGAATTAGAAAAACTTTCTCGCCACTCACATCTCCCATTTGGTATCCATATATCTTCTCAGGATGATGATCAATAATAAATGCTGTTGCAAGGTCAAAAAAACTTTTTTCTCGATCCCGGATTTTTTTAATCCGCACTTTCTGAAACATTGAAAACGCCTTTTTAGCCGCGATTCCAGGTGACACAATAGACAGCAGCTTGAAATATATCCTGATAATGGTTAATGTCATATAATATTATACCGTTTAGTATTTTTTAAATTCGTAGTTGATGGTCTATCATTTCATCCAAATGATTCATCATATCCATCAGATAACCATCCTCCTTCATGAGGGTACTCATAAAGATAGCTCCTTCTAATATTGAGAATATTCTGCCACTATATTTTTTTGGATCTATGCTTTCTTTTATCTCCCCTCTAGCCTGTCCTTGTCGAAGGATACCTTCGATTGATAATTGTATCTTTTGAGTTACTTCCTTTACTCTATGATGTAATCTTTGATTGACATTAACGGAATCGACGCCAACATTTAAAATCGGACAACCACCGAATCCCAATTGATGTTTATAGTATTCCCGATAAAAATTACTTAATGCGAACAGCTTAGCAATAGGGGATTCTATTTCGTCTGTAATGACTCTTATTTTTGTCATTATACTTCGCACATTATAATTGAAGGCGGCTAATGCTAGATCTTCTTTATTTTTAAAATTACCATATATAGACCCCTTGGTTAACCCAGTAGCATCCATGATGTCAGAAAGACTTGTTGCGCTATACCCCATTCTATTGAATACTGGTGATACCTTCTCTAGTATAAAGGTTTTGGTGCGTTCTGCTTTGGTCATGACTCAGTTTTTAAACTTGTTTTAGATTCAATTTCCGCAGTCATTTTACCTAAATTAGATCCTTCATACCGATCAAATACAATGTCTCTTACCCAAGTCATATCAGACCATAGATATTTGTTTCCTCGTAAGCCCCGTGTACTTTTCATTCTTTTATTAAGTCGCGAAATTTCAATACTCGTTGCTTTTCTTTTTTCTCCAAGTCGCCCGAATAATTTGATGGCAGGGTATTCTTTGAATTTATTTCTGTATAGGGCTTTTAACCAAAAATATTTTTTGCTACGAACCCCTAAAACACATACATAAGGATAATCATTCGCATGCATTGGAATGGAAGAGGCAAATTTTTCAAAATAAAATCCAGACTGATTACTATTCAAAAAAAATGTGCCAATAGGCGTTACATTGGGCATGCCTTCAGTAGTCACTGACCCTATAGAAACATGAAGACTCGATCGGAAGCTTCGATTGAAGTGATCCCTGATTTTTCTCCACTCAATCTTTGATATTCTATCCATGCTCTTTTTCAATGTAGTGCAAATATATACAATTTTTTATACCATACGGTATATTTTGTAAGAACATGTTTCAACCTCTTACTTTTCATCGATTACCCTTTACTTAGTATCCCTTTACCACTTGTTAATTAAATACCCAATACACCCATTCTTTCTTTCCAATTCCTTTTACTTTTACCTGCTACAGAATACATTTGGCATCATATCTGCATATATACTACCAAACGTAAATATTACTACTATGAAAACGTTACGACTATTCCTCTTACTCCTTTCAGTGGCACTGCTAACGCAATGCTCTTCTGGAAAAAAAGCACTTGAACACGGCGACTACTATACAGCAGTCATCAAATCTGTCAATAGACTAAGGCAAAATCCAAAACATAAAAAATCAAAGGAGACCTTAGAATTAGCTTACCCCTATGCCCTTAAACATTTTGAAGACGAAGCTTCTAGATTATTGCTTTCCAATGATAAATTCAAATATTGCGAAGCGCTAGAACAGTTTGACAAAATCAATCAAATGTATGAAGACATAAGGCGAGCGCCAGGTGCCTTGGTAGTTATTCCAAACCCAAAAGAATACTATGGAAAGGTAGGAGAATTAACCCAATTGGCGGCATTGGAGCGGTATAACGCTGGCATGGATGCTCTCTCACGCAATACTCGACTGGATGCCAAGGAAGCGTACTATTACTTTAAAGAGGCTCAGGAGTATGTGTCTGATTTCCGAGATGTTCAAAGTAAAATAGATGAAGCATTGTACAAAGCCACCCTAAAAGTAGTGGTAGAACAAATTCCAGTGCCCATGGCATACGCCTTAAGCAGTGACTTCTTTCAAGATCAAGTAGAGTCCTACCTCCATGACAATTACTACCGAAACCAATTTGTTCATTTCTATACCAATGGAGAAAGTATTAATGAGAATGACGTGGATCAATACATGCGTTTAGCCTTTGATGATTTTGTGGTGGGTCAGACATTTACAAGTCAAAAATCAGAGGTGCTGTCGAGAGATAGTGTAATAGTAGGTCAAGTCACACTCGAGGATGGTACGGTACTCGATGCTTATAATACAGTGACTGCCACCTTCAATACGTGGCACAAAGAGACGGTGTCACAAGGACTCCTACGGATGGAGATATTTGATGCCAATAGCAATGCCACACTAAGACATGAAAAGTTTGATGGTCGATTCGTTTGGGTATCGGACTGGGGAAATTACAATGGCGATGAGCGAGCACTTAGCTCAGAACAACTCGCGGTATGTAATCAAAGTGAGGCTATGCCTCCGCCGCCACAAGCTTTATTTATTGAGTTT
>JAJRRH010000160.1 GCA_024279715.1 Bacteroidota bacterium | reverse complement strand
TATACGATGATAAGACAGGTACTATCATCAACCTGGAATTGGCAAAAGTAAAGGGTAAATTTAATTACGGACTTGAATACCTGCGTATCAGCCCATCTTTTGATACCAACGACCTCGGCTTTTTGAATAATAATAATGAAGAATCCACTTCGCTTTGGATCAATTTCAATGAGTATGAGGCTACTAAATACTTCAGGAAATATTGGATAAACTCTAGTATTGAGTATAATATGCTTGCAACGAATAACACTTACACGTCTTTTGAAATATTTGCTGGTGGTGGGGTCAACACCAAGGGATTTCATGCCATGGGTGGTGGCATAGATACCAGTCCTTTGGGAGAGGATGATTATTATGGGACAAGAGATATCAATCGATACTTTCATGTTCCGTCTTTCATTGAATCCTGGATATGGTTTTCGAGTGACTACAGAAAAAGATTTGCGTTGGATATGAATATTGATCGTACAGGATATGGGGATTATGACTGGCATGAACTAGGATATAGAATCGGCCCTCGCTTCAGGGTCAATGACCATCTATTGATACGGTATAGTTTTAGGTACAACAACTCTAACGGAGAACGAGGATATACTACTACCGAAAACTCAAATATAATATACAGTGATAGAGAGGTCAATACACGTGTGAATGTTCTATCGGGTCAGTATGTGTTTAACAACAAGATGGGACTCACCTTCCGACTCCGGCACTATTGGAGTACAGTAGAGAATAATAAATTCTACCTTTTGGATGAAGATGGTACATTGACCAACACTACTTTTGAAGGATTTAATGAAGATGGCACTTCGGATTATAACTATAATTACAATAGTATTATTAGCGACATAGGCTGGCGTTGGGTATTCTCACCAGGCAGTGAGTTTAGTGTGGTATGGAAGACCAATCTATTCGACTTTGCCAATGAACTTCCTGTTGGTTTTAATGAAAATATCTCTGGCATATCTGACGCTCCATATTCCAATAGTTTTTCTATAAAACTACTTTATTTCATTGATTATCTTTCTCTGAAAAAAAGCTAATCGACTATTCAATTCAATTATTTATGACTGTAGTCTATCGACTTTTTCAAGTAGATTAAACACGACGTCTATTCCTTCAATATTGACGTGTATTTTATCTTACTTTATGTGACGTTAAGGTTGTGGAAGAGATGAGAAAAAGCACATTTTTTAGAATAGATGTGCTTTTTTCCATAAGGTTAAATCTCCTGTGTTGTACTATAATTACTATTCCAATAACGAGGAATAATTATTTTACAGCAATTTGTTTTACTGGTTGAGGTTTTGCCTCCTCCTTTTTTGGAATCACCACGTGTAGTATTCCATTCTTGTAATTGGCTGTAATCTTATCTCCTTCAATTAATTTTGGAAGAGTGAACGATCGTGAAAATGATTCGTAGCTATACTCTTTTGTAGTGTACTTTTCATTTTCATCTTCTACGTTGTCATGTACTCTTTCTGAGGATATTGTGAGCACTTCATTGTTCAACTCAATATTGAAATCTTTTTTCTCAAATCCAGGTGCAGCTACCTCCACTTCAAACCCATCAAGATTTTCTTTGATGTTAATCGATGGAATGGTGGTATTGGTTGTAGAGAAATTTCTTCTTGCCCAATGGTCAATTTCATTTTTGAAAAAGCCGTCTAGCAAACTTGGATGCTGTGTTTTATATTTTACTAATGTCATGATTTATAATTTTTAGGGTTAATGAATTTTACGATTTTACCCTGTTCAAATTATATTCCAATAGAAAAAAACGGCTATAGCGACATATAAAATTGAATTCACATTACATTGTGTCGTGCATGGAAACAAATAATATGTAATTATTACAGACTAAACCTCATTATAGCGAAAACAATCGACGGTATGGTCATTGACCATACCTGTCGCTTGAAGGTGAGCATACATGACTGTTGAGCCAACGAATTTGAAACCTCGTTTCTTCAAATCCTTCGAAACTATATCGGATAAATCTGTGGTAGCTGGTGCATCCGTATGTTTTTTCCATTTGTTCTTTACCACCATATTGTCTGTAAATCCCCAGATATAGTTAGAGAATGAGCCGAACTCTTTTTGTATTTCCATAAAAGCTTTTGCATTGCTTATAGTCGCTTTTATTTTTAATTTGTTTCTCACTATGCCTGGATCTTGCATTAGAGATTCAAACTTAACGTCAGAATACTTCGCAATCTTCCGATAATCAAAACCATCCAATGCCTTTCTAAAATTCTCTCTCTTCTTAAGTATCGTTATCCAACTAAGCCCTGCTTGAAAAGTCTCAAGGATTAAAAATTCAAATAAACTGTCATCATCTCTAATGGGCACTCCCCATTCCTCGTCATGATATTGAACGTAAAGGGCATCATTGCCACACCAAGCACATCGTTTTTTTTCCATCATTTGCTTTTCCTCAAATGTAGTATATTCTTTAGAATAAGAGTTTTGGTATATTGGATTGGTTTTTTGATGAAAAAATAAATTCATTTAAAGATTTGCACCAAAAACATAGGTAAGTCATTTTCTCAAACCATTATCTAGCATCAATCACAATCAATCACTACATTTGCCAAAAAAACCACAATCGCTTGAAAGATCCAAAACGTCACCTCATCACAGCTGCATTGCCATATGCCAATGGGCCATTGCACATCGGACATATAGCAGGTGCATACATCACGGGCGACATCTACGCACGACACCTTCGTGCACAAGGTAAGAAGGTGTTATTCGTTTGTGGGTCAGATGAACATGGTGCTGCCATCACGCTTCGGGCCAAAAAAGATAACACCACTCCGCAAGCCATCGTCGATAAGTATCATGCGATTATCAAAAAAGCCTTTGAGGATTTTAGAATATCTTTTGACATCTATGATCGCACTTCGAGTGCTCACCATAAAACGACTTCGCAAGATTTTTTCACGGTGCTCAATGACCAAGGTTCTTTTGATATAAAGACATCAGAGCAATATTATGATGAGGTCGAAAAACAATTTCTTGCAGACCGATATATTACTGGTCGGTGTCCATCTTGTAATCAAGAAGGTGCATATGGGGATCAGTGTGAAAAATGTGGTAAAGATTTGAGTCCAAAAGATCTTATAGATCCAAGATCAACCATCAGTGGCAATGCCCCGGTATTAAAAGAGACTTCCTTATGGTATCTTCCTATGGGCCATCATGAAGAATGGCTAAAGAAATATATCAATGAAGGTGAATTAGATGGGAAGCCGCACCATAATCCCAAAGAATGGAAAAACCATGTGCTCGGTCAATGCCGATCTTGGCTCAATGCGGGTCTGCATAGCAGAGCGATGACAAGAGACCTCGATTGGGGGGTGCCAGTACCGTTGGATGAAGCCAAAGGTAAAGTGTTATATGTGTGGATGGATGCCCCAATAGGATACATCTCAGCAACAAAAAAATGGGCAGAAGAAAATAATGAGAATTGGGAAGATTATTGGAAAAGTGAAGACACCAAACTCACCCATTTTATTGGTAAAGACAATATCGTTTTTCACTGTATTATATTTCCTATTTTGCTCAAAACGCACGGTGAATTTATCTTGCCAGAAAATGTACCTGCCAATGAATTTCTGAACCTCGAAGGAGATAAGATTTCTACTTCTCGTGATCATGCAGTATGGCTTCATGAATACCTCGAAGAGATGCCAGATAGAGTGGATGAATTACGCTATGTATTAACCTCCATTGCACCTGAGTCTAAAGATAGTGAATTCACTTGGAAGGACTATCAAGCACGAGTCAATAATGAACTAGTTGCTATTCTTGGAAACTTCGTTAACAGGGCTGTCGTACTCACGCATAAATACTATGACGGGGTAGTGCCTACTGTACAAGCAGGTTATTCCGCTGGCAAAGAAGTGGAAGACTTGTTTGCAAACAACGCAAAGGAGATCGACTCACTCATCCACAAGTATCGCTTCAGGGAGGCACTACAGAAAGCCATGCAGGCAGCTCGCATCGGCAATAAATTTCTTGCGGAAACGGAGCCTTGGAAACTTATCAAAGAAGATCCTGATACTGTTGCTTCTATTCTCAATACTGCCTTACAGATATGTGCCTATCTGTCTTCTTCCCTCCAATCATTTTTACCAGATACGGCAAATAAACTCAAGGATATATTGAATATTAGGGAAGAGGTGTCCTCTCTAAAAGAAGGGCATAAAATCAATCCTGCCACACTGCTTTTTAAAAAAGTAGAAGAGGAAGAAATAGTTTTTCAGATGGAAAAATTAGACACAAAGAAAAAAGAAAATGCTGCTAAACTCGCAGAGGAAGAAAAAAAGAATATACCCCCTATTTCATTTGAAGATTTTCAGAAGCTAGAGTTGAGAGTAGGGGAAATAATAGAGGCAATAAAAGTGCCAAAGGCGGACAAGTTGCTTCAGCTCCAAGTGAATTTTGGCGATCATATACGAACCATAGTATCTGGTATAGCACTCCATTATACGGCAGAGGAAGTGATAGGAAAAAAAGTATCAGTACTGATGAACCTAGCCCCTAGAAAAATCCGTGGTGTGGAGTCGCAAGGGATGATATTGATGGCGGAAGATAGTGACGGGAAGCTTAATTTTATTTCTCCTGACAGAGATTTTGAAGTGGGGAGCGAGATACAGTAGTTCGATATATCTGAGAATAGGATTTTTTTCAATTGAAACCCACTCATTCCCTCTAAATAAGTCCCTACCTTTGCCAAATAATCATGAAAAATAGAATCGTCATACTAGCCTCTGGGGGAGGTAGCAATGCCAATGCAATACTGGAATACTTCGAGCATAATCCCGAAGTAGAAATTGTGGCAATTATCAGCAATAAAAAGGAGGCTGGTGTACATCAAGTAGCTGCCAAACATCATGTATCTTCATACTATTTCAGTAAGGATCAACGTATGGCAGGGGAGATGATGGAAAAAATCATGGCACTCAATCCTGACCTTATCGTACTTGCTGGCTATCTATTAAAAATTCCAAAAGCATTAATCGAAGAGTTTCCTAATAAAATCATCAATATACACCCCGCATTGTTGCCAAATTATGGTGGCAAAGGAATGTATGGAATGAACGTACATAGGGCAGTCGCAAAGGCTGGAGATAAATTAAGTGGTATAACGATACATTTTGTTAATGAAAATTATGATGAAGGGCATGTTATTAACCAATTTTCATGTACCATTGACATAGATTATGATGCGGATAAAATACAACAGACCGTACTAAAATTAGAACATAAACACTACCCTAGGGTAATAGAAGATTTATTGAAAAAATGAACATAGATATCAACGAAATACTTACTGCCTCTATGGTACTATTTGCTGTGATAGATATCGTGGGAAGTATTCCTATCATATTAGATATTAAAAAGAAGGCAGGATTTGTTAATTCCAACAAAGCCTCATTAGTGTCACTGGTATTGATGATAGCCTTTTTATTTTTGGGAGAGAAGATAATTAATCTCATTGGCATTGATGTGGAGTCATTTGCTATTGCTGGTTCATTTGTGATACTATTCCTTGCATTGGAAATGGTATTGGGTATTGAATTATTTAAGGATGATCATGAGGCGAATCCAAGTACAGCGTCAATCGTTCCATTGGCATTTCCGATAATTGCTGGAGCTGGTACTATGAGTTCTATACTTTCGCTTCGAGCGGAATATGAGGCAGTGAATATCGCCATCGCCATCGTCATTAATATCGTCATAGTATTTGCCGTATTAAAGCTGACAAATAAGATAGAAAAACTATTAGGTAAAGGAGGTATTGCGGTACTTCGAAAAGTCTTTGGGATCATTTTGCTTGCCATAGCGGTTAAACTATTCTCGTCCAATGCGAGATCACTTTTTCAATAGAATAGACCTCTCTCGTGGCTAAGAAAAACAAATACTATGTGGTATGGGAAGGGCACAAACCGGGAATATACAATAGCTGGTCTTCCTGTCAAAAACAGGTGAGGGGCTATGCAGGCGCCAAGTTCAGGGGGTTCGTAACCAAAGCTGAAGCGGAAAGAGCATTTGCTAATCCTGAGAAAGTAGCTCCAAAGAAATCCAAAAAGAAGACCATGTATTATGTTGTTTGGCAAGGAAATAAGCCAGGCATATACGACCGCTGGGAGGATGCAAAAAAACAGATAGAAGGTGCTCATCGTCCAAGATATAAGGCTTTTGGTAGTAAGCAACTTGCGGAGAAAGCATATGTAGATGGCCCGGAAGCTTACGAAGGCAAAAGTTATAAAAAAACAAGGGATATCTCCCCCGAAGAGCTAAAAAAATATGGACGACCTGATCCCAATACCATATCTGTAGATGCGGCATGTAATCATAAGGGCGATATGGAATACCGTGGTGTAATCACAGATTCTGGCACAGAGATATTTCGTGTAGGACCGTATAAAAAAGGGAGTAATAATGTGGGAGAGTTCCTTGCCCTTGTACATGGGCTCGCCTATCTGAAAAAAAACCGTAGTGATATACCAATATATTCTGACTCAAAGATAGCGATGAATTGGGTGCGTCAACGTCAAGTGCGCAGTAAGGCTATGACCAATCCTAAGCTTATTGAATTGTGTGACAGAGCTATCCAATGGTTGAATACTAACACATACAAAAACCCTATCATCAAGTGGCAAACAAAGTTTTGGGGAGAGATTCCTGCCGACTTTGGACGAAAATAGGAGTGGGCGGTATGGTGCTATCCTTTTGCAGACGTAGTCATAAAATGGTACTATTCCTCTCCCTTTACTAATCCATAAAATAAAATTACTTTTGCGAGTGCTGGAAAAAACTGGTGGATGAATATAGAATGGTGAAAATCGGAGACATAGAACTAGGAGAATTTCCATTGGCCCTCGCACCGATGGAGGATGTGAGTGATCCGCCATTTCGTGCATTATGCAAGAGGTATGGTGCTGATCTATTGTTTACTGAATTTATTTCTGTGGAGGGTCTTAT
Organism: Bacteroidota bacterium; assembly: GCA_024279715.1. Lineage (GTDB taxonomy): Bacteria > Bacteroidota > Bacteroidia > Flavobacteriales_D > JABDKJ01 > JAJRRH01. Next base: position 5,217 of record JAJRRH010000160.1, on the reverse strand, counting down.
TCGTGACGCTGAAAAAAGTTTACAGAAACTCGATATCTATGAAGATGAGCGCCCAGTGGGGATACAAATATTCGGAGCGGATATCGAACATATGAAAATGGCAGTTCGGGTTACCGAGAAATCAAATCCTGATTTTATAGATATAAATTTTGGATGTCCGGTAAAAAAAGTAACGAATAAAGGGGCAGGTGCTGGGATATTAAAAGACATTCCAAAAATGGTGAAGTTATCAGAAGCTCTTGTCAAAGAAACGAATCTTCCTATTACTGTAAAAACTAGATTGGGATGGGATACCGACTCTATCTATATCGAACAGGTGGCAGAACAATTGCAAGATGTGGGAATACAAGCTTTAAGCATCCATGGTCGTACCAGGTCGCAGATGTATAAGGGAGAAGCGGATTGGACTTTGATAGGAAAGATAAAAGAAAATCCTAGAATGCATATTCCGATATTTGGAAATGGTGATGTGACCGACCCGAAAGTAGCTTTGAAGAAAAAGAATAAATATGGTGTGGATGGCATTATGATCGGGCGAGCAAGCATTGGGAATCCATGGATATTTAATGAAGTGAAGCATTACTTTGCCACAGGAGAGATACTTCCAGAACCAACTATTCAAGAGAGGGTGGCAGTTTGTCTTGAACATTTTGAACGATCTTTAAAGTGGAAAGGAGAGCGGCTAGGAATATTGGAAATGCGACGTCATTACGGGCGGTATTTTAAGGGGATATCTCATTTCAAGGCGTATCGTATGCGATTGGTAACTTCTCTCGATCCGGATGAGATACGGGCGGTATTGGCGGAGGTTAGTAGTGGGTTGGCTGGTTTTGATTTATTGATTTAATGGCTGGTTGGGTTTTGGTTGAATGCTTAAATGCTTTAATGGCTTGTAGGGTTTTTGATTTAATGCTTGAATGCGATAATGCTTTAATGGCTGGTTGGGTTTTGGTTTAATGCTTGAATGGCTTGTAGGGTTTTGATTTAATGCTTGAATGCGATAATGCTTTAATGCTTGGATGGCTTGTAGGGTTTTGTTTTGGCTGGACAGAAAGGTTATTTAATGTCCATTGGAATCACAACTGGGTGTGTTGAATAAAATTCTTGTATTTTTACCACCTAGCAATAAAAACATAATGGTTAACGAGATTTATTTTACAGAATTTCCTGAATTGGAGAGTGATCGATTGGTGATGAGAAAGCAATCGGTGGCGGATGTAGATAGTATATATATTCTTCGTTCGGACAAGAATGTGATGAAGTATATGGATTCTAATTGTCAGCAATCGAGATCAGAGGCTGAAAAATTCGTTTCGGAAAATACGGAAGTCAATGCCAATGGAAAGGGATTGTTCTGGATGCTTGTGGAGAGGGAAAGTGGGCAGGTGATTGGTGATTTTGCATTTTGGCAAATTGATAAGAACAATAGATTGACCGAAATAGGGTATACCTTATCGCCTGAATATTGGGGCAAGGGATATATGAAAGAAGCGATGGCGATGGCGATAGATTTTGGTTTTGATAAATTGGGATTGCATAGAATAGAAGCCAATATCAACCCAGGTAATGATGGGTCTAGAAGATTATTGCAGGCATCAGGATTTATTAAAGAGGGGACAGTAAGAGAAAATATTTTTTATAATGGAGGTTATTGGGATAGTGAATTGTACGGATTGTTGGCTACTGATTGGGAAGCAAAAAAGAATAGATAGAATTATTTCTTCCAGTAATAATTAAAAAAAAGGCAGCCTTACGACTGCCTTTTCTGATTGACTACAAGGTATTCCCATACCCTTCATAAGTCATTAAAATGCCTTGGCTGCTTCTTTCTTTCCAAGCATAAGTAGGTCATTGGCGACGACTTCTGTGATGTAGCGCTTGTCCCCATCTTTTGATTCGTAGGATCGGGAAGTGAGTTTGCCTTCTAGGGCTATTTCTTTTCCTTTGGTGAGGTAGTTCTCTACGAACTCAGCGGTCTTGCCCCACACGACGATATTGTGCCACTGGGTGGTATCTATCTTGTCGCCTTCTTTATTGCGGTAGGCGTCATTGGTAGCGATAGAGAAAGTGGCTTTCTTCTTGCCGCTATCGAATGTGTGTATTTGTGGGTCATTGCCTATGTGTCCTATGAGGGTTACTTTGTTTCTTAATGAGTTCATAATGTATGTGTATTTGAATTAATAAAATGAATTGCCGTCTTGTTGTTGTAAGACGATGCAAAGATGAGGAGGGAATTTCGCATGTAGTGTTTGTAAAAAGTTTAACATACATTTAGTTTCGTTTGTATGTGTTTAGAAAACGGTTAAGGAGGGGGGCGACTTGTATAGATTAGGGCTATTGCTTTTGCTATTTCAGCTTGAAATTTCAATTCAATTTGGGTTTGAATGAATAGGGGGGGGAGGGTTACAGATAGAGTGTTATAGTACACATATATAACAAGTAGGAATGTGACGAGCTACTTCCTCATTGTTTTTGTTTTACGGATGACTGAGTAGCGGAATGGTCATGTAATTGTCTTGCCAGGTCACTAAGAGATACTTCTTTTTGTTTTTTTCCTTTACGGATAAAAAACCTTGGTCAAAACAAAAAAGATACACCTGTCCTTTTTTATTCTTCCAGTAATGCGTAAAAATATTTGGATTGAAACCTTCGGCTATTATGGTTTCTGCTCTTACGGTGGATTTTCCTGAACGATTGTAGTGTTTCAAAAGTCTGTGATTGCGATGCAGTTGATCCTTGACGAGATGATAGAAAGTAGGTGATTTGGCTTTGTTTTTTTCATAATGATAGTTCGACTTACAGTAGGGAGTACAAAAAATCTTATCTATCCTTCCTTGGAATTCATCATTACAAGCGAGGCAATTCTTTACCATATCAGTAGATTTATACGTTTATTATACGTCTAAATCTACGGCTAATTATGTAAAAAGTCAAGAATAATGTTCCTTTTGTAAGGGAAAGACGAAACTAGAAGACTGGAAAAGGACGGTTATACAAAAACAACAATTAAAAACGATACGATTGAAGCATTTATTGATAGGAGATGTTAAGCAGATTGGATTAGAGTTTGCAAATGACAAAGTTATACAAGCGATAGTGCGAGGTATACCTGGCGTAAGATGGGACGATAGTTATAGTATCACGTTTCTTGAAAACACGAAAAAAAATCTTCAATTATTGTTTGATACCTTTAGGGGTATTGCGTGGATTGATTGCAATATGTTTTTTCCAAAGAAGGTGATAAAGAGAAATAATCAGAAACTACACGTATCCGAAATAACACCTAAATGTACTAATATACCGCAATCTTATATAGATAAGCTATTGCTAAAGCGATATGCAAAAAATACCTGTACCTCTTATGTCAATCAATTTCAAAAATTCATGGACTATCACGCTGGAGTAGATGTAAAGTGTTTGGACGAGAATAGTATAAGACAGTATTTGATGTATTTAAATGGTAAGGGTTTGTCGTCATCCTATTTGAATCAATCGGTGAATGCGATAAAGTTTTATTACGAAGTAGTACTAGGTATGCCTAATCGATTCTATGATATTGAGCGTCCACGAGTAAGAGAGACGCTGCCGAAGGTGTTGAGTAAACAGGAGATAGTGTCAGTGCTAAGTAAGACAGACAATATAAAACATCGATGCATTATCGGATTGTTGTATTCCGCTGGATTACGAAGGTCAGAGTTGTTAAGCCTAAAGATAAAGGATGTGGATAGCAAGCGCATGATAGTATCTGTAATATCTGGCAAAGGAGGGAAGGATAGGTTGACTTTGTTAAGCAAATCCTTGTTAAAAGATTTACGGATTTATTGGCTAAAATATCAACCAAAGGTTTTTTTGTTTGAGGGAGTAAATGGGGGTCAGTATAGCGCTGCAAGTGTGTCTAAGTTGGTATTGAGCGCGGCAAAAAGAGCCAATATAAAGAAGCGACTTACGCCCCATATGTTGCGCCATAGTTTTGCTACCCATCTCTTGGAAGACGGAGTAGATTTGCGAACGATACAAGTATTAATGGGACATAATTCTATAAAAACCACTGAGATATACACGCACGTAGCATTAAATAAATTTATTGACATTACCAATCCATTAGATTCCTTATGTTTGTAGTGTGAAACATAGTGGATATATGTGTAATAGGTGCGTATATATTGATGTTAGTGGCAATATCATCAAAAATCGAAAATGAATGAAAAATAAAACTATTAGACAAGAAAACAAAGATGAATTGTAAAAATTGTAATACTGAAATAAGTCAAAATTATTGTCCTAGTTGTGGACATCCAACCAAACTAAAAAGAATTGATGGAAAATATATTCTATCTGAGATTGGAAGTGTTTTAAATTTCGATAAAGGAATACTTTTTACAATTAGAGAACTATTACTAAGACCTGGGCAAAGTATAAGAAATTTTATTTCAGATGATAGAAATAGACTTGTGAAACCTATTGTCTTTATCATTATTACTTCATTAATTTATACAATATCTCAACAATTTTTACATTTTGAAGATGGATATATAAACTACTCAATTGGAGATGAAAAATCAGCAACCTTATCAATTTTTAAATGGATATCTAACAACTATGGTTATACTAATATTTTAATGGCATTCCTAATTGCATTTTGGATAAAAATATTTTTCAGAAAATATAACTACAATTTTTTTGAAATTCTTATTCTTATATTTTTTCTTATGGGAATTGGAATGTTGGCATTTGCATTCTTTGGAATTATTAGTAGCATAATAAACATAAATATTTTAGATAACGGTGGCGCTATAATTGTATTGTTATACATATTTTGGGGTATTGGACAATTTTTTGATAAGAGAAAAATTACAAATTACTTAAAAGGGTTACTAAGTTATGTATTGGGAATGATTTCATTTACTTTGATAGCACTTATTATTGGATTTTTAATAGATTTAATGAATAAACATACATAATTATGAAAAACAAGAAAACACTAAACATCTTTTCTGTAATTTTAATTATCATTATTGGAAGGGCATTGTTTCGGTTATTTGACCTTGAAAATCTAACATTCGAAAAACCAGCATTAGCAATAGTTTATATTTTAGCAATTGCATTGTCAATTTTATTTATGATAAAAGACTTTAAAAAACGTGAAGAATAAGAATTACTGCCACTAACAAAGTATATAAATCATTGGGCAATAAGTGATTAAATCAAAGTTGGTGT
>JAJRRH010000159.1 GCA_024279715.1 Bacteroidota bacterium | reverse complement strand
ATTGTAGGTGGTGGGGTTTCCTATATATATGAATGGGAATCTCCAATTGTTTTTGATCTGTTTGTTCAAAAGTCAGGGACAGCATTCAAGAGTTCAGTTTTATTGCCAACCTTTGGTGTTGGAATTCGTAGTTCATACTACTTCTAATTTTTGCTGTTCTGGGATATTCTTTTCGGATTTAACCCGAAAAATCCATCCTTTTTTCAGCGATTAAGTAACGCCTGCAAGTTTAGGTGTTTCTAAATCGGGGTTACCCGCTTTGCTTCCCACGTCCCAGCTCTCAGTTCTGCTGAGCTTATCGAAGTATTCATACAATACACTTCGTTTTTGTAAGCACAAAGGGTATTAACAACAACTTGAAGCTTAACAACAACTTGAAGCCGTTGATTCGCCGCCAGTAGCCGTAAAAGGAATATTCCCTCCACAGCCTTCATAGATGCCATAATGAGTATCCCATGTACCATAGAACTCGAAATACTTGTGATAACGTGTGTCATGCAACATACGGTATGTATTACCACAGACCGATTCTATCTTCCCTTTCGGAAATACGTGATGGTCATCAAGGATCAATGAGGTATCGTTTTCTGGTATTCCACCCTTGTACATCACTGCTTGACCATAGTCTTCACAGTCAGATTCTAATCCTTCGATTTTCCAAAGACGATAAGTAACAGAATAGAATTCAATATCACCCAGCAAGGCTTCTAATTCATCATTACCAACACCAATTGGCTTATCCTCCACTACTCTAGGGTCGGTAAAACCAGCTTTTTTGGCATAGTTCAAGAAGTCATTCCAATACAAAGCTCCACTTAGACATTCGCCCCAAAGAACTTTGTTATCTTGAAGATGCTGAGGCACTCGACGATTGGTATATACATCAGAGAAGTACATCTCCCCTCCAGGTTTGAGCAGGTCAAACACATCTTTGAATACTTTTTGTTTGTCCATCACCAGATTTAATACACAATTGGATATTATAAGATCAAATGATCCAGGCTCAAGATTCAAGTCTCCAAGATTTTCGATATTGCCTTTTACAAATTCTATGTTTGGTTTTTTGTAGCCGTATAATTCGGTATGGTAATCGATATACTTGTTGGCAACAGCAAGTTGTTCGTCTGTCATATCCACCCCAATGACATAACCATCTTCGCCCACGAGGTTACTCGCGATATAACAATCCCTTCCACTACCTGATCCCAAATCGAGAATTCGCATTCCTTTGATCGCATCTGCTATGACAAGACCACAACCATAATACTTCGCTACTACTTCATCTGCCACTTTACTCATTGCTGCGGATATATAATTTGGCGGGCGAGAGATGGTGCAACAAGCATCTGTTTTTAAGTCACTGGTAGATTGAAGCTCTGTACCATAATACTCTGCTACTTCTTTGTGTTTGTCCTTCATAGGTGATGTTTTTTTGTGGGTGCAAAAATACAGATTACTATCATTATTTCCAATGGATTCCTAATTAAGAAACTGTTAAATATCATTAGTCTCCTTTATAATACAATAAACTAGTGGTTGCTCATCTATATTTCGCTGCACGATGTTACCATTTCAATAATTATTTTTCCGATTACTCTATATTTTTCACTAATTTCGCTGGAGTAATTAGAATCTATGGCATTAACGAATAACGATATTATCAAAAAGCTTCGAGTAGCTTTAAAATTAAGAGACGATGAGATTGTCAACATTCTCAAATTGGTGGATTTCAAGATCTCTAAAAGTGAATTAGGCGCATTTTTTCGTCGAGAAGACCATCCGAAATATATGCCGCTACAGGATCAGATTTTACGTAATTTTCTCAATGGATTGGTGATTCATCTACGAGGACCTATGGATAGCAAGACAGGAGGAGCAAAACCATCAAAAACTGAGTCAAAAAAACCCTTTAGTAAAGATGGTGTAAAAAGCGCTGACTCTTCAAGCAAGAAGTTTGTGGTGGTTCGGAAACCTTCTAGTGATTAATCTTCTTTAACTTCCACTTTCAACCCGGATTAAACCTCCCTAACCCGAACCTTTTTCTTCTTCAATCGGGTATTGTTAAATTTATGAACCATATCACTGGCTATGGTTTTTTTTACGGAGACGAAAGCGCAATCATTCTTCAATTCTATCATCCCAAGTTCATCTTTTTGGATATTGCCTTGTTTGTAGAATAGTCCTGCAATATCCCCTTTTGATATTTTATCTTTTCGCCCTCCTGAGATAAAAAGAGTACACCATTCGCTTTGCTTCAAGTGGGTGGATTTATTTAGCTCTTCTACTTCATATTGCTGTACAAAATCAGGTAGCTCCTCTTTGGTCCAATGCAAGACGTATGCCGTACCGCCATGATGCATACGAGCGGTACGCCCGTTACGGTGAATAAACTCTTCCTCTCTGTGTGGCAAATGATAGTGTATGATATATTCAATTTCAGGCACATCTATTCCACGTGCAGCAAGATCCGTAGCGAGGAGAACATTGTATGTTTCATTTCGAAATTTGATGAGCGCTCGTTCTCTATCTCTTTGTTCCAATCCACCATAGAAACTTCCATGGCTTATCTTCTTCTCATCGAGAAATTCACTTACTCGCTGGATACTGTCTTTAAAGTTGCAAAAGATTATCCCTCTTTTGTTTCCTATATGTTGGAGTAATTGAGCCAATGTCGATAGCTTATCTCTCTGAGGAGACAGCACTCTCTTTATCTCTAATCGCTCGACGGTCTGATCGGAATAATCTACCCATTGCGCATCTCGCAATCCGACAAAATTAGGAATATCGACTCCTTGAGTAGCGGAGGTGAGTACTCTTTTTTGCAATCCCGTCAATGATCCGACAATCTCTCTCATCTCTTCTTCAAAACCCACTTCCAACGACTTATCAAACTCATCTAGCACGAGGGTATGAATGGTGCTGGTATCGATAAATCCCCTTCGGATATGATCGGCTATTCTTCCTGGCGTTCCTACAAGAAGAGATGGCATTTGCGTCAATTCCATTCGATCTTTGGCAGAAGACCTACCGCCATATACCGCATTTATTTTTCTACCTGTCCCCATATTTCTCGCTACCTGCTCTATCTGTATGGCGAGCTCACGTGAAGGGACTAGGATAAGCGCTTGAATTTTATCATGCCCTTCATCCAAAGCAGCCATTATTGGGAGTAGAAAAGCCAAAGTTTTACCTGATCCCGTTTGTGATATCAGTACTACATTTGGAGATTCTACTATAGCTATTCCTGCCTCCTCCTGCATGGGATTGAGGTTTTCTATTTTTAGTTTTGCTAGTATTTCTTGGGTGGTACGTACTTCATTTGCCATTTTGTAAAGATAGGTTGTTATTAGTTAATGGAATGGATAAAATTGGATGCCATATCAATTGTAAGATGTCGAACTTGAATAGCTCATAATCATGATGTGTCGGAGGGATTACCGCGTTATCACACCAGTGGCACCTGAGGCTTATAAATCCACCAAAGAGTCCATTCACTGTAATAAGATGCGATATTGCCAGTTTTATCGCCATAATTATGAGGCTATGATCTATATCGAATATAGACATTCGTTACAAATATTATCATTACAAGTAGCTTAATTCAATTGCATAAAGTGTAAATTTGCGCCAAACAAAAATAGTGATTCTCATGACAAATGCACTAAAAAAAATTCTGACTTTTGTAGGTGTTTTGGT
>JAJRRH010000158.1 GCA_024279715.1 Bacteroidota bacterium | reverse complement strand
ATTTATCTCAATCGAAACATTTGGTGTTTCGGACATCCATAAAAATAAGGCAGCTAACATTTCTTTACGTACCAAAGTATCTTGGTCGATAGGTGTTTCCTGAAGCCAATCTATCACATCCGCCACGCCAAGTTCCTTTGTGGATTCAGCCTCAGTAGAATTGTCAGAAAACAGCGCCTGTTCTATATCTGGCGATATCTTTCCTCCTTCATATTTTACAAGCTTAAGATATTTCTTAGCCTCTTCAGTATTACCGCTATAATAGTGTATCATCCCTACTAGATTGTAGCCATCCAAGAGGTATGGTGAGTTAGTGTCTTCATACAGCTTCAATGCCTGTTGGGCATTTTCTAGCGCTAAGTCATAATTCTTTGTGTCTAGGTAGGTAGAGGCTAGCCCGAAGTATCCTTCCGGATGATTAGGCTCTAGCTCTAAAACCATATGATACTCAGCTATGGCGTCTGAATACTTGTTCTGGAGTTTATAGACCACAGCCAAGTTTTGATGTGCCATTATTCCTTTAGGGTATATTTCAGTGGATTTTAAATAGTATTCAATTGATTTGTCATATTCCCCCCATTTGCGATAGATAACGCCTAGGTTATCCATCGGTTCGATAAATTGCGGATCTTCTTTGATTGCTTTTAGATATTCCTTTTCGGCACTTTTTAGATCATTATTTCTAGAAAAATCTAAACCAGCATCATAGTGCTTCATAGCCTTTTCAGATTCAGTGCTTTTGTACATAGATTCATCTATGCCTGATATTACGACAATCTTGTCATCTGTTTTGACTTCATCCGTTTTCACTCGTTGCGAGTATAAACTTGAAGAGCAAAGGAATATTAGAAGGAACGAGGTAAGTAGTTTATGCATCATTGGATATTTTTTTGATAAAACTACAAAAATAATATTTAACCTATTTATTCAACCCCCACCCTCCCTCAAATAAAAGCTCCCAGAGGAGCGACATGTTAATAGAGACATGTTAATAGACAAGTTAATAGGAGACATATCAATAAAAACACCCCACAAAAAGCTCCCAGAGGAGCGACATGTTAATAGGAGACATGTTATTAGAGACATATCAATAAAAACACCCCACAAAAAGCTCCCAGAGGAGCGACATGTTAATAGACATGTTAATAGTTACAAAGTATCATATATACATCAAGGGGATGTAAAAATAACCCAGTAAAAAAAACGCCGGAGGTGTGACATGTTTGTAGCACAGGGTGTAAGCCCTGTGTGAAATATACGGTAAAGGTAGTTTTGGCGATATTTTTGTAGCAAAGCAATACAAAAATAGTGACAAAACGATGGAGAAGATATGAAGCTGAAAGACCCCAATAATTCCCAACAATTAGGCGAAATAAAACATTTGGAATCTCATGATGCTGCCAAGCTATCATGCTTTTCTTTTTTAAAGCATAATGTTAGTAGAATAAATCACCCACATGCACAGCTCAAACCGCAATTTGCATACAAACACAAAAATCACTATATTTGGTTGCTCTAAAAAACACTCTATCTTCAGTGCTCTTACTAGACTGAAAATCAGTAGATTTTAAAGCGTGTTGTACAGCCTAAACTAATTCACTATGGATGACTTCCCTTTCGATAACGGTCCTTTTAGCCCTAATCCCAATTTTCACATTGGGACAGGTGTCTCTTTTTGGCTCTGGTGGCTATAAATTTAATTTCGGAATCATGGGCAGTAAAAATATCGGAGATTGGAGAGGGTCTGTTGGCTTAGGAGTAACTTACCATACAAATCTTTATGAGACAGATAAGAAAGGGTGGGAGCTCCGCAAGTCAGTAATGCTCAGCTATGATGACGGACATCAAGGAGGATCTCTAGGGAGCAGCTGGTGGTCAGGAATAGGAGATAGCCAAATGCTAGAATTCAACCAACGTACCGGTATGATGAAATACCAAAATGGCGACTTCAATATCATGTATGAAAATGATGGTGCGCCATTTGGTAAAATGAAACTAGGAGATGGAAATGACAGTTATCGTACGGCTGCATTACAAATTGGTATAGGACATAAATTTCATGTGGGGTTTAATTTGTTAACAGGTCGTAGAGGGAGGTATAAAGATGAGAATGGTGAGTTGAAAGATGATTATTTACAAGGAGGTGGAGATGATTCGCAAATTGGAAAAACGGAATACGGTGAATTTGGCGAAAAAATGCCAAATGGATATGTTGCAGAAAATGGAGAACGTAAAAAACAAACTGGATCGAACTTGGCAAAACAATATCGTTTTGGAGCTTTGTATTTAGGGTATGCCAGTGTTAGGGCAGGCATTAATTCAGACAGATACGTCCGTCACCCTATTCAGGATAGATTTGCACACAACCTTCATATTGGCAAATGGAACCTTACCCAACAACCAGGTTTTCGCACGTTATCAGATGACATTCTTCCGTATTGGCAAAAACGCCAAAGAAATCCATTCAGTACATGGTAAAGGGCAAGATATTTGGACTTCTGGTTTTACTTTTAGCTTCTTGTATTCCATACCGAAAGCTGGATGACGGGATAAAAAAAATCCCAAGAAATAAGGATTTCTTCACCAAGAAGATCCGTTCTAAATATGATGTTCACCCTCCTAGCGGAGTGGATTTGAATGCGTTCTACTACATGGATTATTGTATATTACCCAATGGAACAAAGGAGCAGTTGTATGGAGAGATAGTAGTGTCGGGATATATTTTTTATATGAATGGAGCAGTGAATAGATTTGGTGTCGATAAAGATATTGAGTCATTAGATTCTTTAAATTTAGACCCTAACTACACGGGTTATCGTGGGGTGATTTACGAAGAGGATGGAAAAGAGAAGCTAGCAATGTTTGTACAGATTACTGGTTATGGTGAATATGGCTTGATGAAACACCTTGGCTACCCTAAAGCTCAAGGAGATAGTCTGGTTGGATCTTATGGGGGAAAGATAGCCGTTTACAAAAAACACATCCTCAAACCCCATCAGATTTTCCAAGCCGATTGGTAGTTTCTGCACAAAACTTACGTAATTAATCAATACTGTCACTTGGTTTTACTCTCCCTCGTTCAAAACTCATAAATCCACAAGAACAAATCATTTGCATACAAACACAAAAAACACTATATTTGATTGCTCTAAAAATATTCTATCTTCAGTGTTCTTACTAGACTGAAAATCAGTATATTTTAAAGCATGTTATACAACCTAAACTAATTTTCTATGGATGATTTTCCTTTCGATAACGGTCCTTTTGGGCCTCCCAAT
>JAJRRH010000157.1 GCA_024279715.1 Bacteroidota bacterium | reverse complement strand
TTTGTGCTCTTTGGTATAGATCGAAATCAAACCACTGAGACCTACCAACAGACCGAATACGCCAAAGAAAGCATACGAAGTGAATAGTAAGAAAATCGAAAATAAAACCAACGCACCATTAGAAAAATAAGCGGATAACTTCCCCTTGCTTTTCATCTTGTACAGTTGCTCTGCCAATGGCGGAACTATCGTAATAGCTAATAGAATGGATGCAAGTAAAGCAAAAGATTTAGTAAATGCCAGTGGTCGGAATAATTTCCCTTCCGAAGCTTGCATTGTAAATACCGGTAAAAAACTGACAATCGTAGTAGCTACAGCAGTGATTACAGCTGAAGCTACATCCACGGTAGCAATGTATATCGTCTCTTTCATCGACTGTCCTTTGGGGGCTAGTTTTATTTGCAAAAGCATGCTCTCTGAGAGGACGATACCCATATCGACCATCGTTCCTACCGCAATTGCAATACCCGAAAGCGCAACAATATTGGCATCGATACCAAAATATTTCATTGCGATAAAACACATCAATACCGCTACCGGTAGTGAGGCAGAAATCAACAACGAAGACTTCAGATTGAGCAACATAAGTATCACCACAATGATCGTAATCAATATCTCCAAACTGAGGGCTTCTTCCAATGTGCCTATCGTCTCTTGGATCAAATCGGACCGATCATAAAAAGGCACTACCGTTACTTTAGAAACCGTACCATCGGCAAGTGTCTTAGAAGGCAGACCATCGGCTATTTCTTCTATCTTATCCTTTAGGTTATGGATGACTTCTAGCGGATTCGCACCATATCGTGCTACGACAACGCCACCCACGGCAGGAGCTCCCGATTTGTCCAATATCCCTCTTCGGGTGGCAGGGCCAAGATGAACTACAGCGATATCTTTAATCCGAATAGGCACGTTGTTCACTACTTTTACGACACTTGATTCTATGTCTTCAATCTTTTTTACATAACCTAATCCACGGACAAAATACTCCGCCATATTAATCTCCAATGTCTGTGCACCAATATCGAGATTACTTTCTTTAGTGGCTTTCATCACTTGGGCAAGCGATATGCCATATACCTTCATTTTATCCGGATCCACATCCACTTGATACTCCTTCACAAATCCACCGATAGACGCTACTTCCGACACACCACTTGCCGATTGCAAACCATATTTCACATAGAAATCTTGTACAGATCTCAGCTCTTGCAAGTCCCATCCGCCAGTAACATTTCCTTCAGGATCATGCCCTTCGAGGGTGTACCAATATATCTGTCCCAGCGCTGTAGCGTCAGGGCCAAGGGCAGGTTGCACGTCATTGGGTAGCAGTCCTGCGGGCAATGAGTTGAGTTTCTCCAATATCCTACTTCGGCTCCAGTAGAATTCTACATCGTCTTCAAATATCAAGTAGATACTTGAAAATCCAAACATCGAGTTACTCCGTACGCTCTTGATGCCGGGTATGCCTAGCAGAGAAGAGGTGAGCGGATAGGTGATCTGATCCTCCACATCTTGCGGTGAACGTCCCATCCATTTGGTAAAAATAATCTGTTGGTTCTCTCCAATATCCGGAATGGCATCTACGGAAACAGGGTCTCTTGGCAGCCACTCTGAGTTAAAGTCAAATGGTGCTGTTACTAGTCCCCATCCGACAAAAAGCAGGAGCAGTAACCAAGCAACTAATTTGTTATTGAGAAAGAATCTTATTGTTTTGTTGAGCATTTTATACGCTTTTATTTTTTTGTAAAATTAATTACGGAGATTGGCATAAGTTTTATTTCCATAAAACATGTACAAATCAAAAGTGCACCTAACAATAGGGTACAACAATATCCACCTTATGAAAGTGAATTAAAAATAAAAGGGTATCAAATTAAGAATGACTGAAACATAACTTGGGCGTCAGGGTTCAGTATAGGGGGTGAGTACGCTACGTACTCTTGAGAATTATCGTTGTTTATCGAATATAGATTGATATATGTAGCAACAAATGCAGTTACAAAAGTAAAATCGACTACCACTTCTTGAATAGAAGTTTTGTTGTAGTCATCCTCTACAGAAATAATCGTATATTCATTCTGACAGCATTCTTTTTCAGAAAAGCTATTCTCATTAGAGCGTTTCTCACAAGGCGACATATCCTTGTCACTTTCCATGCCGCATCCGACATCTGCGTGCCCCACTGCAAATACAGATTTTGCCAGTTCACCGCCACAATAGTGGTCGCTCACCGTCCATCCGACATTCATCGTCAGAACGATTAAAGCTAATAATATGGCTGAAAATTGTTTCATCGGTGCTTTTCTGTAACGCAAATATACGAAAAATGTTGCTGTTATGGAATGGTATTTTGAATTTAATGTTGGATTGCTATTGTTTGAATCGAAGATATGTGTTTGTTATTCAAGTCTTCAATTTTATCAATTGTAGGTGTTTTATCAATTTATATATTTCTGAGCTTGGGTTCTCTCCTTGTTTAAGGTTTTCGGCTCGTTTAATGGCTTCCATCTTTTTTCTAGATAGTTTGGTTTTTAATTTGCTATTTAATACCCCCTTTTTATAGTCGAAACGGTTGTTTAGGTCTTTTTTTAGATTTTTACAGGTGATGTTGGCTGTTTGATTTTTGCAGTGGAGTAGGAACCAAAGCTCAATACATGGATTAGATAGAATTAAAGTGCAATTTTCGATTTTTTGTAATCTTTCTAATGTGGATTCAACATCCGAATCGTACATAAGATAGGTCTTGTCTTTTTTATCCGTAGGTTTCCCTTTTTTATAATTTACAATCTTTTTGCTTGTAACATTACTACCGCTTAAATAAGGATTTATTTGTAGAGATGGTATTCGATATTCTTGTTTTAAAAAGTTGATATAAGCTTCTTCAGTTTTTCCTTCACAAAATATCCACAGCGTTGGATTTATTCTTTTGTGCTTAGACTTCGTTCGTTTACTTGCCATGGGACAAAAGAGATTGCAACTGCTTGTCGGAATTATCTATGATCGGTACGGCATCAAATCGCCCTTGCAGATAAGCTTTTTCAACATCCATACTGTCTCTAAAGTCTTTGTAATCGTATAGTGAATATAGGTCTGAACTTCCATCTTCTTTTTTATTGACAAACCAAATTTGATCTTTTCTAAACTTATTAAGATCCAAAATATGGGTGTTATGGGTAGTGAAAATAAGTTGAGATTTCTTGCTCGCACTAAATAAGTCCATGATATATTCAATGATTTGTGGATGCAAACTGTCCTCAATTTCATCCACAAGTAGAATCTTATCATGCTTAATTACATCTAATATGGTTAGCATGATGAAAAATATTTTTTGAGTTCCAAGCGATTCTTCTGAAAGAAAATCAAATGCAACTTTGGGCGCATATTTGTGGTAAGTTTGTATTTCTATATTCTCTTGTTCCATTTCATGAAAAATAGATTCTTCGGTCATAAAATTAACGCTGACAGACTTCCCCTTTTCTTTTCTTACCATCTGTTTGAAGCGAACAATATCACTGTCTGCGAGCTGTAGAGCATGTAGTAATTTATCTTCGTGTTGGCGTACTAGAGTTCCAAAATGATTGGTGCTATATCTTTGGTAATGCAAGATAAATGTTTGATGAAAAAATAGAAAAATATTTTTAGGGATCCCTCGATCCATCTGACTTGCTCTTGAAACAAAAAGTGTTTTATTAGAAGTGCTTTCTGCTACATCAAAGGGTCTTTTTATCACAGAATTTCCAAAGGAATATTTGTCTCTTTTTGTTTTTCCTTTGGATTCGTTTCGGTCAAAAATTTTGGCGATTCTCCCTTTAGGGTAATAATATAGTTTTTCGGTGAGTATTTCGTTATTCCCTAAGGAAAAAGAGTAGTCATACTCTATGTCATTGATGACGAACTTTATGAAATAAGTACTTGGTTTTTTTGGATAACCATCAAACTTGAACTTTTTATAATTGTAGAACGTGTTTTCATTGTAGTTGTGCGATTCAAAAATCATTGCGTTACAATATCGAATTACCTTGATAAGATTACTCTTTCCTGAAGCATTTGCCCCATATAGCGCAAGCGTCTTTAATACTTTGATGTCATCGTACTGAAAGATATTATTTTTTAGTTTATGGGATTGTTTTGTGTCAATATTACCTGCACGTAAGTCAAGAATTACCTCCTCTTTGATTGAGAAAAAATTGGATAAACGTATTTCTAACACCATTTTAAATACTATTTATGTAAGTATTTTGCAAATATAGTGATTATAATATGA
>JAJRRH010000011.1 GCA_024279715.1 Bacteroidota bacterium | reverse complement strand
GATACGCAATGCTTCTGTTGGAGATGGACTAGACTACAAAAAAATTGCTAACGATTAATGAAGTTAAGCGCTATTCTTATTCTGACTATTGTTCTCCATAGTTGTGTCCCACCCAAGGATAAAGTTATGGCTATCTTTCAGGAGGAAATTGTAAACGACTCTACAGATACTAAGGTGGAAGTCTGGAAGATTGGTAAGTATTCCGTTCGCAAGGTAATCGATTCTAATGGAACTACCCTCGATTCTCTTCCTATGATAAACGGAAAGATTCATGGGTTGAGGAGAAATTTGGACATTGAGTTAGGGATAGAGTATTTCACACCTTATCTAGAGGGAGTAAAAAATGGTAAAGCTCTTTCAAAATTCATTTCAAATGAGAGGCTACATCATATGGGAAGATTTGTTGACGGGAAAAAGTATGGAGAATGGATTTTTTATGGAGTTGATGGTTTTCTTCAGTCCGTACATTACTATGACTTCCTTGGAGGACAGTATTATTATAGACTATATGACTCCTTAGGAGTCGTCGAGCGCATTGAGGGCAGGGGGATAGGGAGTGTTATCTCTTCTGCTGATAGCGTGATAGTTGATACATTGTTTTCTTGTAGAGTTTCTGTTGCCTCTCCTCCAAATTGCGTTGTATATCTTAAAGAAGATAGGTGTTTAGGTGATAGTACACTTAGTTTTGTAAAGAGTCAAACTGCTGAGCAAGATTTTATTTTCATAACTACGCCACACTCTGAAGGATACTTTCAAAGGGCTCTTTTCTGGAGTTCTGTAGATACGATATCAGGTGTTCAGGAGATGGACACCGCGTTTTTTGATGCAGTAATTATCCCCCGCTGATCGGAGTCTAGGTCCTGTGTATCATACCCACTAGCTCTAGTTAACAACAATTCCTTCAAGCGATAGCAAACATTTACAATACCTTTCTGCGTACAAACAACACCAAAATAAAAAATCAACTTCACCCAATCAGCCATACCCGTTTTAATAAACCTATTCCATCCAATATCCAATTGCCTTTTTATACACAGACAATACCAAAAAACCAAAATTGGACTTAATCCAATCAACCATACCTAGCACTCTTTATTAACCAGTGCTCTAAATGGAAGTGCTTTAAACCCCCTCTAACATTCGTTCGCAACAAGTGCTTCCGCTCCTTTACCATTAACCCAAACTCATAACCGTCCAGCTAAACCCATATATCAACCACCCGTGTAATCAATATGCCAAACAAAGAATATTCATACTACATTTACCTTAATGATACGTCTCTCAAATATCCAAAAATCCTATACCGTTGGCGCAAATCAACTCACAGTACTCAAGGGCATTGACCTGCATATCAAAGAAGGGGAGCTAGTGTCCATCATGGGATCCTCAGGGTCAGGAAAATCTACCTTACTTAATATCCTTGGCATTCTAGATAACTATGACTCCGGTGAATATCTACTCAATGGTCAACTGATGAAAGATCTGTCTGAAAAAAAAGCCGCCCAGTTGAGAAACAATATGCTCGGATTCATCTTCCAGTCTTTCAACCTTATTAACTTCAAAAATGCAGTAGAAAATGTGGCGCTTCCGCTTTTCTACCAAGGGGTAAGCCGAAAACTTAGAAATAAAAAAGCATTAGAGTATTTAGATCGAGTAGGACTAGCCGATTGGGCAAACCACGTCCCATCAGAAATGTCAGGGGGACAAAAACAAAGAGTCGCTATCGCTAGAGCATTGATAGCCGAACCCAAAGTGATTCTCGCCGATGAACCCACAGGAGCTCTAGATTCGGAAACGTCATACAGTGTCATGGATCTTTTAAAAAAAGTAAACAACGAAGGCATGACAGTAGTCATCGTTACCCACGAAGATGATATCGCCGCAATGACCGACCGACTGATTCGACTCAAAGACGGACTAATAATAAAATCATAACCATGTTTGATAGAGACAAATGGACAGAGATAATGAGCTCAATGGTTAGCAATCCATTGCGTACATTGTTGACCTCTATCTCCGTCAGTGTCGGTATTTTTATTCTTGTCATTCTTTTAGGCATGGGCAAAGGATTGGAATCCGGGGCCCAATCCTCCATGATGGATGATGCAAGTAATTCTATATGGGTTAGGGCAGGAGTGACCTCCATACCTTATGATGGCTATAAAGCCAATAGAGAAATAGAACTCAATGAAAAGGATAGATTCCATGCTGCCAATGAAGTCGATGATGTGGTCGATGCCTCCGCTCGTTTGACCCTATGGAACTCTGACATGGAATATGACGGACAACTGATGAATTTCGGGCTGAGGTGCGTCCATCCAAGTTACCAGAACGTGGAATTACTTCACCTTGTAGAGGGTAGATTCCTTAACGAAGGAGACATGCAAGACAACCGAAAGGTCGCAGTAATAGGCTCTACCATCAGAGAAGATTTATTCAAAGGAGAAAGCCCCATCGGTAAAAGATTGATGATAAGAGGCGTGAATTTTATGATTATTGGTGTCTTTGATGAACCCAATGGCAGATGGGAAAACCGCCAAGCATATATCACCATCAATCTCGGACAAAGACTTTTCGGACAAGGCAAAGACGCATTCAATATGTACGTCGTGCAAACAGATTACAAATCCACCAAACAACAAGCCAAAGTGGCAGAGGAATTAGAAGCATATACCAGGCAAGCACACTCGATAAGCCCCAAAGACCGCAAAGGACTCCGAATTACAGACATGAGTGAGCGATTTGAATCCTTCTCAAATGTGATGAAAGGCATAAGATATTTCGTAGGAGCGATTGGTTTTCTTACCCTTATGATCGGTATCATTGGCGTGTCCAATATCATGACCATCGTGGTGAAAGAACGCACAAAAGAAATAGGGGTCAGAAAAGCCTTGGGGGCTCGTCCAAGCTCTATAGTTTTTATGATTGTGCAAGAAGCCGTATTGATGACCTTGGTGTCAGGACTGTTAGGCTTCCTCCTCGGTTATGGCGTGCTTAACCTTATTGCTAGCAATGTCGATCACGAGTTTTTTAAAAACCCCGAAGTGAATTTCTCCATGAGTCTGACCGCCATTATCGTTTTGGTCGTCGCAGGAACTATCTCAGGATTGATCCCAGCACTCAATGCCGCTAAAATAAAACCCGTAGAAGCACTTAAAGATGAATAAAACGACAGACCATGTTTGATAAAGATCAATGGAATGAAATATTGCAGATAGTTATCCGTAAGCCCCTAAGAGCTTTTATGGCTAGTATTGGTGTGGCGTGGGGTATAATGATGTTGCTCATCATGGTAGGCGCTGGCAATGGACTTAAAAATGGCGTGACAGAAGATATGAAAGGCATCGCAAATAATTCCATGTTCATGTGGGCGCAAAGCACCACCAAGCCGTATATGGGATATCAATCGGGAAGGCGATTTGAATTCAAAAATAAAGACGTGGACTTTATTCGTAATAATATTGAGGAAGTTGGCACAGTGGCACCAAGAGTGCAGTTGGGCGGATATAGAGGTGGAAATAATGTGAGCTATAAAAACAAGAGTGGTGCCTTCACTGTCAGAGGGGACTATCCCGACTATACCAAAGTAGAACCCATGAAACTCATCCAAGGCAGAGCAGTAAATGATGGTGATATACAGCAAAAACGTAAGGTCTGCGTGATTGGCGATCAGGTAAGAAAAACACTTTTTGACGAAGAGGAATGCCTTGGAAAATATATCCAAGTCAATGGCGTCAACTTTGCTGTAGTTGGCGTATTTAAACCCTACAAATCTGGAGAAGATGCCATCGAAGATCTAGAATCCATTACCATACCCTTCACCACATTTCAAAAAGCATTTAATATCGGAGATAACGTTGGTTGGATGGCACTATTAAGTGCCGAAAATTTCAGTGTTGCAGAAATGGATGCAGCCGTGAAAAAAGCCATGAAAAAACGATTGAATATCCACCCAGAAGATGATCGAGCAATAGGTAGTTTTAATCTCGAAGAAGCTTTTAGTATGGTGACAATGCTCTTTACAGGCATTAATATTCTGGCATTCTTTATTGGGTTTATGGTGCTCTTTGCTGGAATTATCAGCATCGTCAATATCATGCTCATCACCGTCAAAGAGCGTACGCAAGAGTTTGGCATACGACGTGCCATGGGAGCCACACCTCGAACCATTATCTATCAAATTATGATGGAAACACTACTGTTGACCTTCATCGCAGGATTGATAGGAATGATCGTCGGAGTAGGAATTTTAGAACTGCTCAATCTCGCAATGGAAAACATGCCTAGCGATGGAGGAAAATCATCATTCAAAAACCCCGAAGTGAGTTTTTGGAATGTCGTGTGGGCATTGTCATTTATGATATTTTTTGGTGCACTTGCCGGATTGTTGCCTGCCCTCAGAGCAGTAGCTATCAAGCCTGTGGATGCTATTAGATCGTGATGTTTGAAAAAGGAAAGGAGAAGTAAAAGAATTTTTAAAAAAAAAAGAAGAAGATGAAAAAAGGATGTATGACCGCATTGGTACTGTTTATCGTACTGGTAATTGGAATTTCAATCGGAGTTTTTAGCAAGCTGTATTCCGACGGACAAGAGCAACCAGAGAAATACGAACTAGAAACCCTCAAAAAGGAATCGGTAATTGTAAAAACCGTAGCCACAGGATCCGTAGTTCCTAGAAGAGAAATTGACGTAAAACCCAATATCTCAGGTATTATTGAAGAGGTGTATGTCGTCGCTGGAGATTTGATAAAAAAAGGGGATGTCATCGCCAAGGTGAGGGTCGTAGCCAATGTGTCCAATATCGCTAGTGCAGAAAATAGAGTCAATCGTGCCAAGATAAATTTTGAAAATGCCAAACGTGATTTTGAAAGAAATAAAAATCTTTTTGACCAAGAAGTGATAGCAGCAGCCTTATTTCAGCAGTTTGAAATTGCCAAGCAAAATGCACAGGAAGAACTCCTAGCCGCTAAAGATCAATTGCAAATTATCAAGCGAGGCGTGAGCAGTCGTTCGGGTAAGACCACCAATACCCTGATTAAATCTACCATCAACGGAATGGTCTTGGACGTACCTGTAGAAGTAGGGCACTCCGTCATCGAGTCCAATACGTTTAATGAAGGTACCACCGTCGCTAAGGTCGCAGATATGTCAGATATGATTTTTGACGGAAAAATAGACGAGTCCGAAATAGAAAAACTAAAAGAAGGAATGGAAATTCAAGTGCAGATAGGCGCCATCGAAGACAAAGAATTTGTAGCCAAGTTGGAATACGTTTCTCCAAAAGGAGTGCAAGAGAATGGTGCCATTCAGTTTGACATCAAAGCAGCCATGAATTTTCCCGATGATGCTTTTATTCGAGCAGGATATTCTGCCAATGCCAATATCGTTATCGACCGTAGCGACGACGTATGGACAATATCCGAAAGTGTGATTCAATACGAAGAAGAGGAGGGAGAAGAAGATAAGAAAAAGCCCTTCGTAGAAATAAAAACAGGAGATAATACCTACGAAAAACGGGAGGTCGAACTGGGTCTCTCAGACGGAATAATAGTCGAAGTGTTATCTGGAATAAGCGAAGGAGAGGAAGTCAAAAACTTCAATGCCGTAATCGATGCAAGCAAAACAGAAGAATAATTAGCCGTAATTTATGAAAAACAATTATCGCATTATTCATATTTTGTCCATACTAGTTGTGTGGAGCGCCATTTTCCTCAGCTGCCGCCAAGAGTCAAAACCAGTAGTCGATATATCGAATACCCAAGACTTTGTCCAAATCCCATTGAGCTATGCCGAAGGTTTTGAATTATATCACCGGGGCGATCATCAGACAAAAATAGTATTGCATGATTTAAACAACCACAAAAACATATTAGCAACCTATATTATCAGTGATTCCGACATCAAAGGCGTGGTAGATGGAACTACTTATTTCAAAAGACCCTTGTCCGCATTATCAATGTCATCCTCAACCCATGCAGCATTCCTTGTCGCTCTCGGACTCGGGGAACACATAAAAGGGATGACCTATACCGACTATGTGCAAGACCCTTTTTTAAAAACAAAAATCAAGAATGGAAGTATCATAGATATCACAGGAGCAGAATGTGTCGACATGGAAAAACTCGTAGCAACTAGCAGTGACGCCTACGTCATTTCCCCATTCGCCATGAACGCGATGGGTAAATTTAAAAGCATCGGAATGCCCGTGATCATTGTCTCAGAATACCTAGAAGAACATCCGTTGGCTCGAGCAGAATGGATAAAGCTCTTCGGTGTGCTCTATGGCGAAGAAGAGAAGGCCAATAGAATTTTTACTGAAATTGAAAAAAAATACTTGTCCTTGTCTGCCTTAGTAGCGAATGTAGAAAAACCACCAAAAGTATTGATAGGCTCTGAGCAAAATGGAGTATGGCATATGCCAGGAGCAGATAGTTTTATAGCACACGTAATACAGGATGCAGGGGGCGAATATTTATTTTCAGACCTCAAAGGAAACCAAAATCAACAGG
>JAJRRH010000156.1 GCA_024279715.1 Bacteroidota bacterium | reverse complement strand
TCCAACGATACAAAGGTCTTGGTGAAATGAACGCGATACAACTTTGGGACACCACAATGAACCCAGAGTTTAGAACACTGCGTCAAGTGACCATTGAGAACGCTGTAGAGGCTGATAGAATCTTCTCTATGCTAATGGGTGACGAAGTGCCACCAAGAAGGAAGTTTATCGAAGAAAATGCAACGTATGCAAATATTGATACATAAAGATTGATTTCAGACAATTTAATAAAGAAAGGGATGCTTAAGCATCCCTTTTTTTTTTGTCTTAGTTTTTCTTGAAGCCAAAGTACGTGATTGAGTTTCTATCGCATAGTAAGGGGTCAGCGTAATTGAAATGGGGGACGATATAATTTCAGAACAGTTCTAAATTTAAAGTTCCGCAAAAATGTGTATTGATAATTGAAGTAATTCACTAACTTTGGGATTGATATTGGCTTTTTTTGATGCTTGCAAGGGTTAGTTTTTTATGTTGATACGCAAAACTACTGTAAATCTTAGTTTTTTCTGAGAAAGGTAGCCACTTTCATTTTTTGTGATGTTCCTGCATCTTTGCGGACTAGCATAATTTGTGATTTACTAGAAGCTAATGGGTGAAAGCAATCTATCTTTGCTACACGAAATTTTAATTAGAATTTCAATCATTCAGAATGGTAGTTTTTTGGACTCAAGCTTAAAATAATAGAATATGCACAAATCTTTCCTGTTATTGATACTTGGGGCTCTGTTGGGCTCCTGTGGAACACCCATAGTGGATGGTTATGCCGACAAAATATCTTACGCTGTGAATGATTCTATTTCACTATTTATCAATGCAGATGGGTCTTATGATCGTTATCAATTAGAGGTTACAGATATTAATGGAAAGAAGGTAAAGTCTCTCGTCTTAGATATGTTTCCTCAGATATTAACAGAAGAGAAACCTTATGAAAGTGGATATGGATACAAACTCACAGCCAGAATACCTGTCCCTGATTTGAATAGTGGAGTTTATCTGTTTGACAACAGAATTCCGTTTATAATTAAATCATCGAAACAGTACGATGTCTTAATTCTATATTCCTCTAATACTGAAAATGCCTATTGTGAAGCTGGCGGAAAAAGTACATACTCCTATAATTCTTCCAATAATGTTCCTGCTTCTACCGTTTCCTTTAGAAGACCTATTGGATTACCTTATAATTCTACTGAATTTTTACAATGGATTAACACTCAAAAACAGTTTAGTATTGGTTACATATGTGATAAAGATTTGGATGATTATAACAATATAAAAAATGCTAAATTGTTAATAATCCCAGGACATAGTGAATATTGGACGCGTTTGGCTAGGAATAATTTTGATAAATTTATTGATGAAGGGAATAACGCGTTAATTCTAAGTGGTAATACCATGTGGTGGCAAGTTCGTTATGATAAATTAGAGAATCAAATGATTTGTTACAAACAACTAGCAAGCGACCCAATCAAGGACACATTACTGAAAACAATTAATTGGACAGATCCAATACTAAACTACCCGGTTGTAAATTCAATTGGTTTAGATTTTGAACATGGGGGCTATGGAAAAAAAGAGGATAAAGGTTGGGACGGATATAAAATTGTGAACCCATTATCTCCAATACTAAAAGAAACTGGTTTGAAAGCAAATGATATTATCAAATTACCTACTGATGAATATGACGGTTGCCAACTAATTTTTTCTTCAGACTCAACTAAAGTGAACCTTCTTAATCCATCAAACTTCTATCTTTATGAACTCATAGGATATGATATTGCATCCCGAAGCACTAATTCAAATGGCGCTTGGATTATTATGCAAAAAAATAAGCAATCGGGTATCATTATTAATACAGGATCTACAGATTGGTGCAAAACGGCAGGTATGGAAGGTGAAGACTCCGATGTAATAAAAAAAATCACTTTAAATATGATTGACTTATTGTTGGATGATAATAGTGACAAGTAGATGTAGCAATTTCCGATACCTTGTTTTTATAACAATGAAAACAATTTATTTGGTAAAGCACAATTTATGCCCAAATTGTAAGTCATCCCATTATAATTGTATCTTCTCCAAAGGATGATGAGAGATGATAGCCGACCGTAAGAACTCGCGATCGAGATGAGTGTAAATCTCAGTGGTAACAATCGAAGCATGACCAAGCATCTCTTGAATGGCACGAAGATCTGCACCACCCTCAATAAGATGCGTCGCAAAACTATGACGAAACGTATGAGGACTAACATTTTTATTGATCTCAGCCTTCACACAAAGATCTTTAATGATATTAAAAATCATTACCCGACTCAATCCTTTGCCCCGACGATTAAGAAATAGAATATCTTCTTGACCTTTTTGTATCACCTGGTGTCGGCGTATTTCATTCATGTAAAGATGAATGTGTTTAATCGCCATACCACCTACAGGCACTAGCCTTTCCTTGTCCCCCTTGCCAATTATTCGTATAAACCCATCATTGAAATGAAGATTGGAAATTTTTAGTGTAATGCATTCCGTCACTCGTAATCCGCAACTATATAATGTCTCTAGTATCGCTCGATTTCGCACACCATGTGGCGTGCTGTGATCGATTACTCCCAAAATCCTTTCTATCTCATCCACACTCAAAAAGACAGGTAACTTTCTTTTCTGCTTCGGTCCTTCAATCAAAGCTGCCGGATTAATACTAATCATATTCTCAATCATTAAAAAAGAGTACAAAGCCTTTATGCTGGAGAGCATCCTCGCTTGACTAGCGCTATTGTAGTCCTCATCATGGAGATGTCTTATAAAATCACCTAATTCTGAATAGCCCAAATTTGTCGGGGTTTTTAGTTCCCGTTTGCCCATGAAATCCCCGAGCATCTTTATATCTTTTACGTAGGCTAGTACCGTATTTAAAGATAAAGACCGTTCTAGTTTTAGGTAATTTTCAAACGCCTTGATGATAATCTTCCAATTCATGATAATACATTTCTAAGCAGTAGAATGTTTTACTCTAATCAATAACAATCTTAGCAATTTTTTTCCGTCCTTCGTAATATGAATATATTAATTATCAACGGCCCAAACCTTAATCTGTTGGGTAGCCGTGAGACAAATGTATATGGAGATAAAAATTTTGAAACCTATCTTAAGGAGTTGAAAATTGAACACACAGAAATTAACTTTGCATATTTTCAAAGTAATATAGAGGGTGAATTGATAAATTGTATTCAGCAAGAATCTAAAAAGGTAGATGGCATAATAATAAATGCTGGTGGATATACTCATACTTCAGTGGCGATTGGCGATGCCATCGGGGCTGTCGAGACACCCTGTGTAGAGGTGCATATCTCTAATGTATATGCACGTGAGAGTTATCGACATGAGTCTCGTATTGCGCATCGTTGCGTAGGGGTGATGTCCGGTTTTGGTCTAGACGTCTATAGGCTTGCTGCAAATTATTTGGTGCGTCATGCGTAAGGTATTTGGGTATATCATTATAGGTCCTGTAAAGATCTATCAGTGGATAATATCTCCAATATTCCCAAGTAATTGCCGTTACACTCCTACTTGTTCAAATTACATGATACAAGCAGTACAAGAGTGGGGAATATTTAAAGGTACTTGGTTGGGACTAAAAAGAATTGGAAGCTGCAATCCTTGGGGTGGTCATGGTCATGACCCTGTGCCGAAGAAAAATAAAGATTAACGCATCTTTCTACGTTTGATGAGGTATTGCGTAAGTATTGGAGCAATACCATTCCGTATATCCGCTTCAATAAAATCTATCGAGTATTGCGCGCATTTCATCTTCAAGTCATCATAAAATTTATGGGAAGCTTTTACATATGAATCCTTTACCTGATTGGGTTGGACCTTTATCTCTTTGCCACTTTCCATATCTACAAAGGTGTAAGGTCTGTTTTCAAACTCAAAATCCTTCTCTGTCTTTTTGTCATGCACATGAAATAAAATGACTTCATGTTTATTATGTCGCATATGTTGTAAGGCTGTAAATTGCTCCTCAAGATTGGATGTACTGCTGTCCATCATGTCAGAGAAGATTATTATGATCGAACGCCGATGTGTGCTCTCAGCAACCTCATGTAGCGCACTGATAGATAATGTTTCTTTTGCCGGTCGTTCTTGAGTATCGTCAATCAATTCTTCTAATGTGTCATATAAATATCGGATATGACTAAGGCTTGTTTTTGGCTGACGATGAATTGTGAGCCCAGTATTAAAAAGACTAAGACCTACGGCATCTCTCTGTCTCCTAAGTAGTTCAGTTAGAGCTGCTGCTGCATATACTGAGAATTTTATCTTATTGAATTCTGCCCCTTTAAGATCAAAGTCTTCAGGATAATACATTGAAGAAGAAGTGTCAATTACTATCTGACATCTTAGATTAGTCTCTTCTTCGTATTTTTTAGTGTACAACTTGTCCGTCCTGCCAAATAGTTTCCAATCAATATGACGTGTTGATTCACCGGGGTTGTACTGTCGATGCTCCGCAAATTCAACAGAAAATCCATGAAATGGACTTTTATGCATCCCAACAATAAAACCCTCCACCTCCTGCTTCGCAAAAAGTTCCAGATGAGAGACCTCTCTGAATTTACTCCTGTCTATTGGTACGGGCATTCAAATTTTGAAAAAGGATAATATAAGAGATACTCCTTTAGTTATAGATAACTAAAGGAGTATCTCCAATTGAAAATGTTTATATATGCGCTTTTAGCTTGTCAGCTAATACTGATTTAGGCACAGCTCCTACTGCTTTGTCCACCACTTCTCCGTTCTTGATAACCAAAACTGTTGGAATGTTTCTAATGCCATATTTAGCCGCTAGTTCCATGTTGTTGTCCACATCTACCTTCCCAACTAATGCTTTGCCGTCATACTCTTCTGCGATTTCCGCAACAAGAGGCCCAATTAATCGACATGGACCACACCATGCCGCCCAAAAGTCTACTAATATTGGTTTATCTGTGTCAGACGTCAAAGAGTCAAAGTTTGCGTCAGTAAATTCTA
>JAJRRH010000155.1 GCA_024279715.1 Bacteroidota bacterium | reverse complement strand
GTTTGTTGTGATTAGCTTCAATTTAAGTATCTTTGGATATTAATGACAACTAGTCATAAATTGACCAACCTAGACGGTTTGTTGTGATTAGCTTCAATTTAAGTATCTTTGGATATTAATGACAACTAGGTACCCTTTCACCACCAAGCCTAATGTGTTGTGATTAGCTTCAATTTAAGTATCTTTGGATATTAATGACAACCTTAATAAAAAAACAAGAAATGCTAATATAGTTGTGATTAGCTTCAATTTAAGTATCTTTGGATATTAATGACAACTTGAAAATTGGGACGAAGCTAGGATGGTGAGTTGTGATTAGCTTCAATTTAAGTATCTTTGGATATTAATGACAACTGAATATTTTTGGACTGGAGATGAGCCTAGTTGTGATTAGCTTCAATTTAAGTATCTTTGGATATTAATGACAACAACTTTTTTGAAAAGAATGTTTTGCCGTTAGTTGTGATTAGCTTCAATTTAAGTATCTTTGGATATTAATGACAACCGAAATATTCAAAGTAATAAGGCAGGAGGCGTTGTGATTAGCTTCAATTTAAGTATCTTTGGATATTAATGACAACGCAAGAACTTGAACACCCTAAGGGAGAGGTGTTGTGATTAGCTTCAATTTAAGTATCTTTGGATATTAATGACAACATAGGTGCTTATATCTTGTTGGTTGTCAATTGATTAGGCCGAAAAATAGGATTGAAAAATCAAGGTCTAAGTAAACCGATTGGTGTAAACCAGTCGGTTTTTTTAATCCTAGAATAGTTCTAATTGTCTTGGAGCATTAGGATTTTCAACCTTTTTAGGGCCAAAGAACAACTCCATTAGCCCAAATTGTCGGTCGGTAATGGTTAAAACGGCCACTTTGCCATGGGGTGGCAACCAACTTTTAATACGTTTTTTATGTACAGCAGCATTCTCTTTGCTGGCACAGTGCCTAAGATAAATGGAGAATTGAAACATGTTAAAACCATCATTTTTTAGTCGATCTCGAAATGAAGCATAAATTTTACGTTCTTTTTTACTCGTGGTGGGCAGGTCGAATAGTACAAGTATCCACATGATTTGGTATTGGTTTAGATTAGATAAACGGCTCATATTTGTAATTATTTATATATGAATCGTTTCAAAAATCATTCCAAAGTAGGGTAGAGAACCTTTCGAGTCGTTCCTTCAAAGCATCGAAATAGGCTTGCAGTCGTACGACGTAGTCCGACCATTAAAGGGCTACCTTTTCCATCAATGGTGATGTCCATGGCGGGTATAACTAGCAATTCTGCCTTGATTTCTTTGGACAACAAATGCCAATCATCAAATTCTTCCATAATGTCAAGCACTAATTCGTCCACATACGGTCGATAGGGCTCCATAATATCGTCTGCTAAGCAATAAGCATTGTATTTATTTCTGTGATGAATGCCTAGAGTAGGCAGCAGACCACTTGCCACTAGGATTCGAGCAACTACCGCCCGTAAGATGGCGTATCCATAATTAAGTAAATTATTGGGTTCTGCATCGTATCGTCCACGAGTAAAGCGTTCGATTTCTTTCTCAAATAGATTGCGCCAATAGTAGGCAGCAGCTCTTCCTTCATAATTGTCTGGGTCACCCACTCTTACTTTCGAACTCCATAATTTCATTTGCTCAATGGGTATGCCTTGTTTGGCTAAAAGTGCAGCTTGGTTATTGATTTTTGCCTTGATGGTTTGTTGCCAAAGATTCTTTTTGAGTGGTTGGCTGGCACTGATTTGCTGCATAAAACGCTCATGCTGCACTTGATTACCTTCCAAATTGAGCATTAAACCTTGCGGCATGTGCCTGTCATCTGTAGTGATAATAGCCGCATTATTGGACAGTAATCTTGAAATCAATGTATGTGAAATGGTGATTTGATAATGATCGAGTATCAAAACACCAATATCTTCAATGGCTCGTCGAATATCTGCCTTTTCTTCATCCGGGTATTCGATGAGTAATTGTTGCTTTTCCGTGTGCAAGTATGCTGGTGTGCCTATGTATATGGTTTTTTTTATCATAATAGACTCTTCGTGTTGACAACTGAATTAATATTTCCTAGACGATTCGAATTTAGTTTCCAACATCTGCTTTTTATCATAGTAGGCTTACCCTTGGTATCTAAAATAGCCGTACCGTCAAAGTAGTTTTGCATCCTTTCATGTTTACTATTTGTTCCATTTTCATTCTTTCTTATTTCTTTCGCATTCCTGTGTGGGACGAAATGTACTTCCCTGTCAGTACAACTAACCATTTTATAAATTCTATTTTCCTGATTTTTTGTCAAATTCTCAAAATCCACCAAGCTTGGATTATCCATTTCATCATCCGTTGGTACATACACTAAGTCATTAGGAGAAAGAGAGAAAAGAAATTTGCCTTTACTTTCATCAATAGGAATAGGTGTTCTTTCACTCTTCGGCAGCCCTGCTACTTGTTTTTGGTGCTCTATGACTGCATTAAGTGGAACCGTTTTAAAGTTTCTTTTTTGTTTTTTCTCATCCCAATAAATAGCAAAGAAAAGATTGGTTCCTTTAGCAGCTTCAGCATATTTTTTATTTTTAGTGCTTGTCGGTTCTTCTGAGATAGGAAACTTACTGCCTACTTCAAATAGGCGCACTTTGTAGATGGGTTGATGTTTTTTACCATTGTTTAGTTGCTGGATATTTTTGTTAAGGTCTTGAATGCCTTCAGGGGAGAATGCTGCTTCAAAGTTGACCTTTCCAGATTCATCGGTATAATTCTTTAGATGATTGGGGAGAATTCTCTCCCTGATTCCAGAATCTGTAATTTTGTCAATGTGTTTTTGATTTGTTATTTCTGTCAGAGCAGTCCGAACAGCAGTCGCAATTTTTCCTTTGGGAGCAGGATAGTTTATTAAGCCAGAGACAGTTTCCTTATGCATAGGTTTTCTAATCGCCCAACTATCTCCTTTGGTCTGCTTGACCAATTCTTTTTTAAATTTGCCATCTTTTTGTTTGACCCATTGCCAAGTTTTGTTATTGGTTTTGTTAATTACACGAAGATTTTGCTTAAAACTGACAATGATTTTTTCAAGTCTATTTTTTGCTTCAACAGGGAAACCCTTCCAAGGCAGTTGAAAATGCTTGGTATAATGTCCTTTTTCATTCTTAACCATTAGAGATGGTTGAAGATTATATTTCTCGTTTTCGTTGTTTAGTGAATGTAGATATTGGGTATGCTGGCGAGAGCAGCAAGCAATGGTCAAAGCATCCATGGCATGATGTCGGTGGTCAATTCGCTTTTTGCTGAAATTTCTCAATAAATCATCTGGAACTGTTGGGATTTCGATTCCATCTTTGTTTTTATAGGTATAATCTGTGGTCTGAGTTAATTCATTTAGTCGTTTAAATCGTGGTAGTATTAATTCGTTCCACTTGTTTTCCAACCCCCAATCTCTTCGGAGCTTTGCCGTAAGGGTACCCACAACTGGTAGAAGATTTTTGGAAGTTGCTGCATCTTCATCTTTCTCTCTGACAATATTACTAAGCAGCCTTGTGACGAGCTTGCTAATGTAACGGCTGTCATTCATTTGTCGGTTGATGAATCCTTCTGGAATGTCTTCGCTAAGCAGGTTGCGAAGTTTGATTCGATTATTTTTAAAGTATTTTTGGCAGTGTGCTTCATAATCTTGAAGCTTGAGTATTTTTATTCCATCTTCGATTTGGTCACCATGTTTTTTGATAAATTCATAGGCCGTCATGCTGCTTTTTAGGCCGTTTAAGGCTGTTTCACAAATGACTTTATTGCTCATCGAGTTGTCGAAATATCTGGATTGCGGGATAATGTGTTCAATCTCATAATTTCGAGTAAAAAGCTGGCTCAAAGGTATAATTTGACCTGAGTATGGAGAAATATAGCCTTGCTCTAGCCAAATTTTATATTTTTGGATGTCCCCTTTTGAAGGTGTTCTATTTTTTCTTATTTTGAGAATATTGTCAGGCAACTCATTGGCATCAACGACACCTTCTTCATATAATTTTAGAATTTCTTGGTGACTAGGGGAGTGTGGTAGCGCACCAGTGCCATCATTCATCAGTTCTTGAAGGAGTGCTCTAATTCTTTCGTTAGTATTTTGGTTTTCGGTATTTCGTTTTGAAATAGCTTCTCTTTTGGCTTTTGGATTTTTGATGTCTCGACCGAGTTCGACATGTATTTCGTCAAAAAAATCTTCTTTCCCTTCACCATAGTGTTGCCAAATATCTCTAACAGTCCGCAAGGTCTCCATGACAACTTGTTCGACGATTGGATTGTTTAGGCTATGCTGTCTAAAGGCGTTTAAATAACGGTCAATATCGCCAGGTGTCTTCCAATATTGAATATCTCCAAGTTCTGCATGTCTATCATAAACAATGTAGGATGCTATCCAAAGTGGTAAGCCTTTGAAATCGTCAATTTTATTAAGATTTATGGCTTTTTCTCTTACTCGATCTTTTATTTTTTCATCGTATTCTCCAGTGATGATCTTATCAATTCTTTCTCGAGTCTTTGGATGAAAATCTTTTTCATTCCAGTATTTACCCATTCGTAGGAGTGGAAGCAACTTTTTAATAGCCTTTTCAGAAAAGGCACCATATTCACTCTTAAAAGGGGGATATTTTTTAAAATTATCTACAAAAGATTCATCATCAATCTGATTGGCTTTCGCAAACGTCTTTAGAGCGGATTCAAATTCTCTGGGGTCATTAACTGAATAGACAATATGCCATAATTTGGCTTCTATTTCGGGTGTTAGAAAAGCAATTGCGTCAATCCCTTTTACTTTTTTTAGTCTAGAAATAAAGCTTGATCGTGTTTCATTGCATGGATATTTTTTATCTTCAGGATAATTCCACCGGAAATTATCCTTTTGCTTTTTGTCTATAAGTTTTTGTTC
>JAJRRH010000154.1 GCA_024279715.1 Bacteroidota bacterium | reverse complement strand
TTAGTTTAATTTATTAAAAAACGAGTACCAACAATCATTCTGTATTTCGTTTTATTCAAAGATGATTCATCTTCTACTATTGGTTTTTGAAAGCTTGTTTCAAACAAGACTCGTCTGCCTGGAATAAATTGAAATCCTGGACTGAAGAATAAAGTATTGGCTTTATTGTCTATTAAATAGTTGCCATTAAATTCTAGAAACACATTGATTTGTTTTTGTGGATATTGAGGTTTTAATAAGGGAATGCCAAGAGAAAAGTTGTATGCTATTTTATCGCTAGCCTGTTCCGAATTGTAGATGAAGCCAACGTCTCCATATGTTCCGATAGTCGAAGCAACCCTACCAATTACTAGACCGAAGTACGTGTTGTATCGATTCGAACTTACTTGCGTTCCAGTAGGCAAGGTCTGTTTTACTTTCACTAAAACTCTAAATGTCTTCGCAGTCATATCCTTTTTGAATAGTTGATATTTAGCAAAAATAGTCACGTCAGCAATACCTGAATTTGTTACTTCTTCTGCTAGGCGAACTCTCTTGTATGGTATGATGCTGCCTATTTGAAACTTGGTCGTAACATTGTAAGGAATGCCAATGGGTTGAATATAAACGTTACTATGTTCTTTTTTTATAAACTTACCAAAAGTGCGTATGCCATTTCCTTCAAGTCCAAGCATAACTGGGGTTTCACAACTGATAGGTGGCCCTTGGCAATAGGCAGTTGCTGCAATCATGTTCAAAAAAATAAAAAGTACTCTTTTCATGATGTATAAAGAATAAGTATTAACTGCAACAGTTATTATCCTCACAACTGACGTCCTCTTGTATCGGTGGACATGCTACCGTCCCATAAGAGCAATAAACGCAGCAGTCTCCTTCTTTGGCTTTCATCACCTTGTCGCATTTTTCACATTGGTAAAAAAACTGACACGAATCAGTTGGCATTGTTTCCTCCTTCTGATGATGGCAAAACGGACAGGTAAGCGTGGATTGTAGAATGATATTTTTATTCATATTGTTGGTTTATTTTGTTTTATAGCCAGTTTCGTTCTCGATTTGCTTTTTAAGTGTTTCTAAGTCAGTCTTGGTTTTGTCATATCGTACGTTTGTATATCCTTCTTCAAAAGATGAGGAAGCTTCTATTACACCGTCTGAATTCATTAGTGCAGTATTCATGTGATGCTCACAACTTACACATGTCATTCCTTCTATTTCAATTCGCTTTTCCTCCATATTTTCTTCCGTCGTAACGATGGTGTCGTTGGTTAGTTTCTCTGGAAAATAATCCTTTGTAAAGTATGGAAACCCAATCGAGATTAGAGAAAAAAGTGTGATACCAATGAGAAAACTTCGACTTTGATAAAATTTTGGTTTTTCTAAGGGGCAACAATCCGTCTCTTTTTTGGGTTTAAGGTGGTCATACCAAGCGTAGCCGATAGAAACTACAGCCAGACCAATCATATAGGGGCGCAAGGGTTCCATCCAGGAAAGCCCTGAAGAGACACCTCCAATTCCCGCTATGGCTGCAACCACAGGTGGGATACAACAAGAAGATGCTGCTAACGCTGCTATAACACCCGAGCCTAAAACCGCATTTTCCTTTTTCATACCAATTCCATTTTTTTCAGTGAATTTATCTGCCTAAAAATCGGAGAAAGCGTCTTTCTATAATCCTCTTTTATCGAATAATAAATTGTTTGCCCCTCCTTCTTGGCTGTGACAAGGTCGCCATCTTTTAATTTTCTTAAGTGTTGGCTGATGGCCGAAACGTTCATCTGTAGCACATCGCTTATATCGCATACACATAATTCTTTTTCAGCATGCAGTAAATACACTATTTTGAGTCGAACAGCATTTCCAACAAGATTCAGAACGTTTGCCAATTCAATAATATGGACTTCAACAAGGCGAATAGACTCATGGCATCGTTGAATTTGTTTCTCGTTAGCTTCTAATCGTACGCAAGTCACTTTTTTCATACAACAAAAGTAGTATTATTATCATACTTTAGCAAATGCTAAAATACTTTTTTGATTGAACTTAGGCGGGTATATTTGGGATAATTTAACTAGTTTTGCCAAACTTAATAGCTGCACATTTGAAAGTTTACCAAGGACTGTCCGAGTTTCGGAACATTGTAAAACCTGTACTAACCATCGGAACATTTGATGGTGTGCATATTGGACATCAAAAAATAATAGGTCGTATCAATGAAATAGCGCAGGAGATTGGAGGTCAGTCTGTATTGCTAACTTTCGATCCGCATCCTAGAAAAGTACTATCACCATATCGATCATTGGAAATGATAACTACGATGAACGAAAAGATTGAGTTACTCAAAAAAGCAGGATTACAACATCTTATCATCCACCCATTCACGGAGGATTTCGCTCGGATGAAACCCGAGTTATACATAAGAGATCTATTGGTGAATGGTGTCAGTGCCCATACTGTAGTAGTTGGATACGATCATCGTTATGGCAGAAATAGGGAAGGGGATTTTGCTTTGATTCAGGATTTGTCATCAACATATCAATATGAGGTAGAAGAAATTTCAGCAAAAGCAATCGAAGATATCAATGTAAGTTCCACCAAAATCCGAAAAGCCATTTATAATGGAGATATGGTAAAAGCTTCATTGTACTTAGGTCATGACTATATTTTTAAAGGAGAGGTAGAGCACGGCAATAAAAGAGGTCGTAAAATTGGTTTTCCTACGGCCAATTTACATGTGAATAAGGATAAGATACTTCCTGATACTGGGGTCTTTGCAGTCCATGCATCTGTGGATGGTGAAAGGCATCTGGGTATGCTCAATATTGGATATAAGCCCACCATGAACGATGATCCTACAGAGAAAACGGTTGAAGTTCACTTGTTTGACTTTTCAAAAGAGATTTATGGAAGGACAGTCTCTGTTTGTATCATCAAGAAGCTACGTGATGAAAGGAAGTTTGACTCGATTGAAGATTTGGTTGTTCAGCTTCATCGGGATAAAAATCAGACATTGAACATTATATAAGCCGTCGTTCTTTTGCCGCAAATTTTTAAGATAGAACCGTCGAACCCCCATTTAATTAACCCTAGAAGGAAAGAATGCGAAGCGCAAAAAGAGATTCCTTAAGTTCGACTATTCGGAAAAAAAATTCTCAAACAAAAAAACCTTACCTTCGCCGCTACATAAACCCAGGGGTGCCTTCAATACAAGGGCTGAGATTATACCCATTGAACCTGTCGAGATAATGCTTGAAAGGGATTTTGATGAATGTACTCCTACATACTTTTTTCTAACAATGCGTAGTCTTTTTATTACCCTACTCTTATTGTTTGTGACCTTTGTTTCACAAGCGCAATTCACGATCTATGGAACTGTCACCGATGCCCAAAACGACCCATTAGAAGATGTTACAATTAACCTAGATGATCAGTCATTCTACCTCTTAACGAACGCCAACGGTGAATACAGGATTGAAGTAAGCCAAGGCAGTCATACTCTTCATGCAACACGTATTGGATATGATGACTATTCTATCACTATCCAAATAGAAAAAGATACTGAACAAGACATAAAACTAATCTTTAGTGTGAACGTCATGGATGAAGTTTTAATCTCTGCCATCCGAGAAAAAGAGACAAGTCCTATGTCTTTTTCAGAACTAAGTAAAAGTGAATTATCTGAGAGAAACCTAGGGCAAGATCTGCCGATTCTTCTAAATTACCTACCTTCTGTAGTCACTACTTCTGATGCGGGAGCGGGTGTTGGATATACAGGTATGCGTGTGCGAGGCAGTGATGCTACTCGTGTCAATGTCACCATCAATGGTGTGCCATACAATGATTCGGAAAGTCAAACCACTTATTGGGTCGATCTGCCAGACTTCACTTCTTCCGTTGAAAACGTACAGTTGGTAAGAGGTGTTGGGTCATCCACTAATGGGTCAGGCGCTTTTGGCGCCAATCTAAGCCTATTGACGGATGGAATATCGAACGAGTCAAGCGTGGAAATATCCTCTTCAGCAGGGTCATTTAACACACGAAAAGCAAGTCTAAAATTTGATTCAGGATTACTCAATAACAGTGTTAATTTCATCGGACGATTATCAAGAATAAAATCAGATGGTTATATCGATAGAGCATCTTCCGATTTGAGTTCATATTTCACCCAGCTATCCTACAATAAAGGAAATACAATGATAAAGGCCCTCGCTTTTGGTGGATTGGAGGAAACGTATCAAGCATGGTATGGCGTAGATCCTGAGACCTTGGCGAGTGATCGTACACATAACTTCGCTGGAGAGCATTATGATGATGATGGCAACGTTCTATATTATGACAATCAGGTCGATCACTACAGCCAGGATCACTATCAGTTGTTACTTAACCAAAAAATAAATGACAACTTCAACTTCAATTTGACAGGACATTATACTTGGGGTAGGGGGTATTATGAGCAGTATAAACAAGATGAGAATATTACTGACTATATCAATGCTCCTGTAGGTGAGTTTGGAATGACAGACTTAATCCGGAGAAAATGGCTAAATAATAACTTCTATGGAGCAATTACTTCCGTAACCTATCATTCTGAAAAAGTAGAATCAATCTTAGGGTTTTCATTTAATCAATATAATGGCGACCATTTTGGCGAAAT
This sequence comes from Bacteroidota bacterium, assembly GCA_024279715.1. GTDB lineage: Bacteria > Bacteroidota > Bacteroidia > Flavobacteriales_D > JABDKJ01 > JAJRRH01. Next base: position 36,476 of record JAJRRH010000154.1, on the reverse strand, counting down.
TATATGGGCAGAAATAACTTTCGGAGCGGATATAAGAGAACGTTATTATGATTTTTTTGGAAACAAAACGGAGAAAAACATTTACTGGAAAAACACTTATAGCTTTAGTAATCAGTTACAATTATTTACTGATGTTCAATTGAGAAACGTACGCTATAATGCAAGTGGTGTAGCCGAAAATGAAATAGAAGATGTTTTCAGTTTTTTCAATCCAAAAGTCGGTCTTTCGTACAAAACTAAATCAGGTCTAGCATACATATCCTATGCTTTGGCAAACAAAGAGCCTAGTCGAAATGACTATGAAAATGGAAACCCTAAACAGGAAGAATTGAGCGATCTTGAATTGGGGTATAGAGTTAAAATAGGCAAATCAGCAATCAATGTCAACACCTACTTTATGAATTATAAAAATCAATTGGTGCTAACTGGTGCATTAGATGATACGGGAGCTCCTGTCAAGACGAACATAGGAGAGTCATACCGCGCCGGATTGGAGTTCGATGCGAATTTTGTATTGCATGAGAGACTACATTTTATTCCAAATATCACATTAAGCAAAAACGAGAATATAAATTTTTTCACGTCCAACGAAAATGGCTTAGAAGAGTTAGGAAATACAAAAATTAGTTTCTCTCCAGGGATAATCGCTGGAAATAGATTGGCTTACAATCCAGTAAATTCTCTTTGGATAACCCTCCTAACTAAATATGTAGGCGAACAATTTATGGGTAATATTGAAGCACCGTTATCAAAGTTGGATTCATACCTTGTCAATGATGTTAGTATTAATTATACGATCAAACCAAAAACCACTTTTAAGTCCATCAATCTTTCACTACTGCTTAATAATATCTTAGATGCAGAATATGAATCCAATGGATATTGGGGGCCGGGATATGTTGGGTATTACCCACAAGCAGGGTTTAATTTGTTGGGAGGTGTAAGTTTCAAATTTTAGTTAGATATGGAGACCATGACCGGTGCTTCGAATAACTTGGGTTGTTGAGAGCAGAAGAGTAGATTATTGGATGCATTAACCCGCTTTATTCATACAAAAACGAAGTTTATTGTATGGATACTTCGACAAGCTCAGCAGAACTGCGAGATGGGTTGTGTGAAGCAAAGCGTGAAACCCCGATTTAGAAACACCCAAATTTGGGTGTTTGAAAAACCCCAAACTTGCGGTGTTACTTAATCGCTGAAAAATTGATGAATTTTTCGGGTTAACAATTGAAAGATTCCTTTTCTTTCATGGTGTTATTCGAAATCGTAATGAGTAATTTATTATTTAACGAGAAGATTAGTTAAATCTTTCGTCTGTTAGGATTAGATTGTATTCGGCCGTATACTTACCCGTTTTAACATACTCCCACTCCCACTCCAAGTCCATTATTTCTATCGTAGTATCAAGATTCGAAATAAGTACCTCTTCAAGATTATTGTTCTCAATGTTTTCATATATTTTATGGCCTCCGCAACACTCACTATCGGTATTCAGTAACTCAATTTCATTTGGAGCAATGGAAATACTATCGCTCTTTATAATATTTGTAGTGTAGATCCATAGAGTGTCAGATGAGTTGTTTTGAATATTGTAATACCAGTTCTTCTCTATGTCACAAGAAGAGATGAAAATTATTAAAAAAAGAAATGGTAAAAAAATGCGTCTAGAACAAAACATATATTGGTTGTTTGTACATGTTTAAATCACGCCAAAGCCCATCATTTCTTCCAGCAATGCAGGATTCTTTTCAAGTGAATTACCAATAACCACAACATCAGCTCCCGCATCAAAAGCTTGATTCACGCCTTCCTTTGTGCGTATTCCACCACCTACAATAAGAGGTGCGTTCGTACTATTCTTTACAGCTTCTATCATTTCAGCACTCACAGGCAAGTCAGCACCACTGCCAGCGTCAAGGTACATCAATTTTAGACCAAGCATTTCACCAGCCATAGCAGTACAAGCAGCAATTTCAGGTTTATCCTTTGGTATTGGCAGCGATTGACTTACGTAATGTGCCGTGGTACTCTTCCCCCCATCCACAAGCATATATCCTGTTGGAATAATCTCAAGACTAGATTTTTTCAAAGTAGGAGCAGCTAACACATGTTGTCCTATCAGTAAATCAGCATTACGCCCCGATATGAGCGACAAAAACAAAATAGCATCCGCCGCATCACTTACTTGCATCACACTGCCTGGAAAGAGTACAATAGGAATGTCACATAACGACTTTACCTTTTTCACCACTTCAGCAAAATTTGAAGAAATCAAAAGACTACCACCTATGAATAGGAAATCCACACCTATCTTGGAGTAGAAACCTAGCGTCTGTGCTATATTGCCATTATCAATCTTATCTGGATCAAGCAAGACAGCAAGCAGCTTCTTTTTCTCAAGTGCGCTAAGTTGTATCTGATTAAAAATATTCAACGTTCTGATGTTTTTTTGTCAAAAATAGGTATTTATAATGAACCAAAACAGTTTTGAGGGTGAGTGCTTAGGAATGAGAGCGATGTAAAACAGTCTTGAACGGGACTTCTGAGGCTCGTTTTTTAAGTAAGTCTTGGAGAAGAGACAACCTTTTGTTTGTAGGAAGGGCTTCTCACAACATATAATTTCGAGTATATTTAAAGCCCCTCGCTCGAGTTGTCGCAAGGCGCTGTAACTGAGCGAGTACATAGTGCTGGAGCCTTGTCATATTGTAGCATTGTTACAAACATCCAATAAACATCCGCCCTATAATCGAACAAAAGACAAATAAAAACCATCCATCTTTCGATGATCCACCAAAAAATCATAACGTTTATTCCCCCGTTCTACCTCACATCGAAGCAATTGCTGGTCAAAAGGAAAATCATTTGCGACTATAATCTGTTTAAAGGCCTGACTATGTTTAAAAGCTTTATAGACACTTTCTTTTACTGTCCATAGAGCATGTAAATAGTCCATGCTGTTGTTTTTCTGCCACTTATAAAGTTCTGAGGGGCTAGAAAACTTAGTGGCAATATTTTTTATTTTCTCATTAAAAACCTGGATATCGACCCCCAACATAGATCGGTGAGAAAGCAAAATAGCTACCCAATCTCCGGAGTGACTGATAGAAATTTCCCATCCATCAATCTGCAGCCAAGGGGCGCCATGCTCATCATAGTCTATTGTAGGATCCATTTTCTTAATAACACGAAGAGCCAGCCGCGTTGCTAACCATTGCTTTTTTAATTTATCAAGTTTGATGGCATTATACTTCGAAAAATCCTTGGTAGATCTATCCGAAGCGAAAAAATCTTTTTCCATATCTACCAAAGACTCAGTAATATGCCAGACCGCTAAATGATCCTGACCATCCAATATCTCGTTAATAATCAATGCCATATATGATTTTGTTTTAAAATTCGGTAGTAAATATAGCCAATAATACATACTGTATGTAGTCCTATTGGCAAGTCAAAGATAGATAATGTAAACTTCTAATACTCGGATAAAACTAATCACATTAACTATATATTTAATACTATCGTTTGAAATCATTTCTTAAGTTAAATCATTAAACCATTCGACAGTAGCTAATAAAAAGAAAAACCCTACTTTTGTACAATATTACAAATAAGGAAAAAACTATAGTAAATGGACTTGTTAAAAGCAGAAGTATTAAAGTATAAAGTAAAAGACATCAACCTAGCGGATTGGGGGAGAAAAGAAGTAGAATTAGCAGAAGCAGAAATGCCAGGGTTAATGTCGCTAAGAAAGGAATTTGGAGGCTCAAAACCATTAAAAGGAGCAAGAATCGCAGGTTGTCTTCATATGACAATACAGACCGCAGTACTAATGGAAACCTTGGTTGAGTTGGGAGCTGAAGTGCGTTGGTCTTCATGCAATATTTTTTCTACCCAAGACCAAGCAGCAGCAGCCATGGCAGCAGCTGGAATTCCTATTTTTGCTTGGAAGGGAGAAACGGAAGAGGAATTCAATTGGTGTATTGAGCAAACTTTAATGTTTGAAGGAGGCAAACCACTAAATATGATCTTGGATGATGGTGGTGATTTAACCAATATGGTATTAGATCAATATCCTGAATTGGCTGCAGGTATTAAAGGTATCTCCGAAGAAACGACTACAGGAGTGCATAGATTAGTAGAGCGTGAAGAGAAAGGAACATTAATACTTCCTGCCATCGACATCAATAATTCTGTTACCAAGTCTAAATTCGATAATAAATACGGTTGTAAAGAATCTCTTGTAGATGCCATTCGTAGAGCTACTGATGTAATGTTGGCTGGTAAAGTAGCTGTGGTTGGTGGATATGGAGACGTTGGAAAAGGTTCTGCAGCATCCCTATCTGGGGCAGGCGCTCGTGTAATCGTTACTGAGATAGATCCTATATGTGCGCTACAAGCCGCAATGGACGGGTATGAAGTCAAGAAAATGATTAATGCTGTACCTGAGGCAGACATTATAGTGACTGCAACTGGTAACAAGAATGTAATCAATAAGGATCATTTTCCATTAATGAAAGACAAAGCCATCGTTTGTAATATCGGCCACTTTGATAATGAAATCGACATGGCTTGGCTAAATGGAAACCATGGATCTTCAAAAATTGAGATAAAGCCTCAAGTCGATAAATATACTATTAATGGTAGCGATATCATCATTCTTGCAGAAGGGCGATTGGTAAATCTTGGTTGTGCGACAGGTCACCCATCTTTCGTAATGTCTAATTCATTCACAAATCAAGTGTTGGCACAATTAGAGCTTTGGGAAAATACAGACAAGTATGAGAATAAGGTATATACTCTGCCAAAACACTTGGATGAAAAAGTAGCAATGCTGCATCTAGCTAAAATAGGCGTAGAGCTTGAAGTGCTGACAGATGAGCAAAGTGAATATATCAATGTGCCAAAAGAGGGGCCCTTCAAACCTGATTTATATAGATACTAGAAATTTAAAAACGTTGTATAAAAAGCCCTTTCAAAGTGAAGGGCTTTTTTTATTTCAGAGAATTGAAGAAAAAGATTAATTATAAATTCGTAAGACATTGCTTCCAGAGAAATACTCTGTGTTGTACCTCTTGAGGGGAATACTGGACGGTCCTTGAATGACATCCCCATTAAAAATGGAAAACACAGATGTGCAATTCACACTGTCCACTAATGTCGTGTTATTTAGAGGGTCTACGACTACACGATGAAAGCCATCAATATCGTAGGAGCAATGTCTGTCTATCGCAATATACTCTTCGTTTGATAAAGCATATACGACTATACCATTAGAGCCTCCTGTGATATAAATTGAATTTCCAGGTATGATAAGGGGTGAATAGGCAGGTAAGCTCAGTGAAAGGGAGATGTCTACAAATACTTCCGGTATATTTTGACTGTTGGGTTTATCCTTACATGCTGTTATGGATAACAAAATGGAAAGAACAAGTATTGTTCTATTCATGGAAACTATATTTGAGGTTAATATCATTAATAACTGAATGCGATATAAAAAACGTATTCAAAAGTACATTATTTTATTAAATATTATCGTTACCATATATAATATGTATAAAACCTTTTTTAATCTATATGAATAGAGCATCCAAAACTTCAACTTTAGTAAAGGGAGTATTACTCGTGATAATTGTGAGTGTATCGTTTGTAAATACAGCGGAAGCACAAAAACGAAAGCGTGGCAGTAAAAAGAATCCGCAGAAGGAGGCGATGAAAAAGCAAGATCAACGAGAAAAAGATACCGAACGTGCGGAGGAGAAAGGAAAAAAAAGACACCTTAAGCTTCAAGAAAGGGCTGTCCGTAAAAGGATGAAACAATCAAGAAAACAAGCGAGGAGGTATGATCAGGGGAAAAGAGCCCCATTCTTTAAAAGACTGTTCAGACGTAAGAAAATACGTAGATAAAGCCATAGAACTGTAATATTTTTGAAATACTTTGGTGTAATTATAGGGAGATATTAATTTCTTATATTAGATTTGTCCCATGAATTATTAAAAGAATTAGTTTTCAAAGGGTTATTCAAAGAAGATATTGGTTGCAATATCATAATGTATTTTTTATTTGTAAAATAGATAATTAAATATATATCTTTACGTCCTTCGATTATTTAATTGAAGAAACAAATTCAACAAACCAAATTGTATGTTAAGAAATCTATACTCATTGTTTTTATGTCTATTAATTACTGCAGGTGCAGTAGCTCAATCGACTTCAGGTACACTTAAAGGAATAGTCAAAGATAAGACCACAGGTGAGGTTTTGCCATTTGCAACAGTTGTTGTGTTAAATGGAGGGACTCAAGTTGCAGCAGGTGCTACGGACTTTGATGGAAAATTCACTATAAAGCCAATTCCTGTTGGCACATATAATGTTAGATGTGATTTTGTTGGTTATAATCCTCGTGTGGTCTCAGGTGTTGTTGTTGCAGGTGGTAAAATAAAGTACCAAGATTTCTTAATGGAATCAGGAGTTAATCTTGATGAAGTGATTATTGTTCAGTATAAAAAACCTTTGATTGAAAAAGATGGAGGTTCTTCTGGGGGGTCAGTTTCTAGGGAGGATATATCCAAAATGTCTGCCCGTTCTGCTACATCCGTAGCAAGTACTGTTGGTGGGGTGTCTTCTTCAGGTACGGCCGAAGGGGAAGTTTCTGTGAGGGGAGCAAGAAGTAGTGATACTTTTGTATATATCGATGGTATTAAAGTTAGAGGAAGTGCGAATCTTCCTAAAGCAGCAATTCAAGAAGTGTCAGTAATTACAGGTGGATTACCTGCTAATATTGGTGATGCTGTTGGGGGAGTGATTAATATTACTACTCGGGGTGCGCAAAGCACTTTCTTTGGCGGTTTTGATTTTTTAACATCTGGATTTAGATCAGGAGATAAGAATGTCGGGTTAGATGCTTTTGGAAGAACTCAATTGGAGGGATTCTTCGCCGGACCTTTGGTTTTTAGAAAAGATTCAGCAGGCACTAAGACCTCTCCAATACTAGGATTCTTCTTGTCAGGTAATGTGCGTCAGTTTGAAGATTCACGTCCATCCGCTATTGGTAACTGGTATGTAAAAGATGATGTATTGGCAGATATAGAGGCGAACCCTTCTGCTATTTCTGAAGTTTTAAACGACGATGGATCTACTTCCTATAGTACCTCTTCTAGAGCAAATTTATTACAGGCCGGTGACTTCGAGCACAGAGCTGCTAGTAGAAATGCAGGTAGAACAGGTGCATCTGTCTCTGGTAAAATAGATTATAATGTTAGTCCGGATGTGACACTTTCTGTGGGAGCATCTGGTGATTATCTGAATACAAATGAATTTCTTTTTAGAGGATATACAGGAACTAATGGATTCCCCGGTGGACAAGGACGTTCTAACTCATTGTTGAACTATAAAAATAATGAAAACAGAAAAGATCTTTCTTGGAGAACGTATGTGAGGTTTACTCAGCGATTTAAGTCTGATGATAGTGCAGATAGTAAGGCTAAAATCAAGAATGCTTTTTACACAATTAGTGCAGATTACTCTAAATTCAACAGAGTGATAGAAGATAAACAGCATGGAGAGAACTTCTTTGGATATGGGCATGTTGGAAAGTTCGATATTTTCCAAACAAAAACGTATGAATTTGAAAATGGAGCTATGCACCAAAGTGGTGTGCAAGATACTTTAGTTGTTTTTACGCCATCTTCAGTGAATCCAGATTTGGCAGGAATTACCAGTCAATATTTCAATTCAATTGATGATCCTAATGCAACGATGAGTCTAGAGAATATTTCTGCTGCAGGTGTATTAAGAAACGGAGATGTGCCAAGGAGTATTTATAGATTATGGAATGCTCCTGGATTAGCAAATAACTTATACCGAAAAAGAGATAATAGCCAAATGCGATTAGTAGCATCTGGTTCTGCGGATGTTGGTGACCATGCCATTACACTTGGGGTCGAATATGAACAAAGAGTTGATAGAGGATATGATCTCGCTCCTGTTGGACTATGGACTCGTGGTCGTCAACTGTTAGGTGGACAAACGGAAGTGGTTGGTTCCGTTCAAAGTGATGTGCCAGTGGATGGATTTTTTCAATATGATTGGGCGTTGGCAGCTACAGATGACCCAACACTATTTAACCTGAACTTTAGAGAGTCAATGGGCTTAAATGATATCGAACAAGCAAATATTGATGCTGTAAGTCCTGAGCAGTTGAGCATAGACATGTTTAGTGCAGATGATCTTTTGGCTAATGGATCGTCACTAGTAAGTTATTATGGTTTTGATCACAAGGGTAATAAACTTACTTCTGATCCAAGTTTTGATGACTATTTCAATGCGGTAGATGATAAAGGATATAAAACGAAACAGTTGGGTGCTTTTAGACCAATTTACAATGCATTCTTCTTGATGGATAAATTCTCCTTTGATGATATTATCTTCAATGTTGGTGTCAGAGTAGATAGATATGATGCAAATCAAAAAGTGTTAAAGGATAATTATATAGTAGGTGACTACTATACAGTGGGTAACAATCCAATTGATAATCTTCAAGCACCTTCCAATATTGGTGATGATTATGTGGTATATGTAGAGGACTATGAAGCGAGTACCGTAAATGTTGTTGGGTATAGAGATGGAAATGACTGGTATACTGCAGACGGTGTGTTTGTAAGTAGTCCAGATTTAATTCAAAGCTCTACTGTAGTGCCATACTTGACACCGGAGACTGTTGCTGCCGATGGTTCACAATTCCTAGACCCTCAAGCTTTTGTTGATTATCAGCCGGTAATAAACGTGATGCCTCGTTTAGCATTCTCATTTCCAATATCTGATGAGGCGGTATTTTTCGCCCATTATGACGTACTGACACAAAGACCAGGTGCTGGTCAAAACAGATTAAATCTTGTTCATTATGACTTTATTGAGACAAGAAGTAATTCTGTGACAAACAATCCAAATCTTCGTCCTTCCAGAACAGTAGACTATGAACTAGGGTTTCAGCAAGTGTTAACAAAGAGCTCTTCCTTAAAGATTTCAGGGTTTTATCGTGATATGAGTGATCAATTGAATGTTAGGTTTTTAGCGAATGCATGGCCAAACAATTATCTAACGTATGAAAATATTGATTTTGGTACGGTAAAAGGAATGACTTTCGCGTTTGATCTACGTCGTACAGGTAATGTAAGACTTCTCGCAAATTACACTTTGCAATTCGCAAATAGTACTGGTTCAAACTCTGCTTCGGGTCAGACCTTGGCAAGAAATGGTGAGCCAAACTTAAGAGTTATCAATCCTGTGGATTATGATAGAAGACACGCTATAAACATTGTTATGGATTATAGATATGGTTCAGGGAGTGATTATAATGGGCCAGTATGGTTTGGTAAGAAAGTATTCCAGAATATGGGGGCTAACCTGATAGCGGATATAGGATCAGGAACACCATACAATTCTAGAAAAATAGCAGGTAGTTTATTAGACGGTGCAAGAGGGCTAAATGGATCAATAAATGGTGCGAATATGCCTGGATCAGCACAGTTGAATCTTCAAATTGATCGTGATATCACGTTAAAATTTGGAAAAGATGATGAAAAAGACAAAGCGAAGACTAGCAACATGAATGTGTATCTGTTAGTTAACAATTTATTGAACACAAAGATTGTACGTAATGTATATTCCTACACGGGTTCACCAAGTAATGATGGCTACCTAACTTCAGGTATTGGTCAGCAAGAAATTGATGGTGCTGAAGATTCTGCTGCTTTCACAAATTATTATAACTTAAGACTTGAAAACCCTTACAACTACGGAATGGCTCGTACGATCCAGATAGGTGTACGAATGGATTTTTAAACACAGAGAAAAGACAATTGATTTTTGGGTGAAATTCACCCGTAATATAATTACATCCATAATATGAAAAAAAGTATATTATTAATAGCATTAATCAGTCTAACGACTTTTGGACTTGATGCAAAAAACAAAGAATTGCCGGGAGTACAACCTGTGAACAATTCTTCCGAAAAATTAATGGAGAAATCAGAGTCCTGTTTTCCACCAACGGCTTATGTTACATTGAACTTGAATAACGTTGAGTTTGGTATTGAATCGAGCGGTTTGCTTTGGTATGATCAAAGTAACCCACTTTATGAAGTGCCTAGTGGGCAAGGAGTAAATGCCCTTTTCGCTGGTGGACTGTGGATGGGTGGTCGTACACCTGATCAACAATTAAAACTTGCAGCGGTACTTTATAGACAAGGTGGTGCTACCGATTATTGGAATGGGCCATTGTCTGTGGATGGAAGCGCTACAGCGTTGAATGTGTTATGTCAAAAGTATGATAGACATTATCATACCCGCTTGGCTGATGTTCAACTGCATAATTTATATTGGAGTACCTTAGAATGTATTGCGGCTGGAGAGTGTCCACCAGAAGCAATTAACGAGCCTCCATTTGAAAATGGGTATTCATATCCTGCATATTTTGATGAGTGGCCTGGGAATAATCCAACAGAGGGGTTTGCATTTAGATTAGCACCTTTCGGCGAACGAGTAGGAACAGAAGGCGAAAACGGCATCTACAATCCTGCAGAAGGTGATTTCCCAGGATATGATATTGCTGGTGATGTGGATTGTAGATCAAGAGGGCCGCAAGATTTAATCCCGTTATTTGGAGATGAAAATCTGTGGTGGGTGTTCAATGATAATGGAGGTATTCATACTGGTTCTACGGATGGTGAGCCAATTGGAATGGAAATACAAGCCCAAGCTTTCGTGTACGGTACAACAGATGAGATTAACAATATGACCTTTTATAATTACGTAATGATTAATAGAGGGGTTCAGACACTGCAAAACACTTATTTTGGTCAATATGCTGATGCCGATGTTGGTTTCAGTGAAGATGATTATGTGGGTTGTGACGTGCAAAGAGGATTAGGATACACATACAATGGGGATGAATTTGACGAATCCGTTTCGGGTACACCAGGATATGGAGATGACCCTCCTGCAGTCGGAATTGATTTCTTTGAAGGGCCTTATATGGATGCAGATGGTATCAACAACTTAATTGATCCCAATCCTAACTTATGGGAATCCGAAAATGCTATACCTTATCCAGGTATTGGTCTTGGATTTTATGACCCAAATGTGGACGAGCCAGATACTATTGTGGATAACGAACGACTAGGAATGAGTAAATTCGTTTATTATGATAGACAGCGTACAAATCCTCAAACTGATCCAGGAAATGCAGTCGAATTCTATAATTATTTAACTGGTAGATGGCAAAATGGCGCGCCTTTCACGTATGGTGGAGATGGTTTAGGCGGCGATGTGATTTGTGACTATGTGGTGCCTGGTGATTCAGATCCACTTGGTTACGGTACAAACGGTCTTGTCCAAGAACCTTGGTCTGAAGAGACTGATGGAAATGAGAAAGGAGATAGAAGATTCTTACAGTCTGCTGGACCATTTACGCTGGATCCTGGGGAGTTTAACAATATCACGGTAGGTGTGGTTTGGGCACAAGCACCTGGTGGAATTGATGCATTAAGAGATGCATTGTTTATTGCGGATGATAAAGCGCAAGCATTGTTTGATAACTGTTTCCAAATTTTGGACGGGCCTGGTGCCCCAGGGTTAGCAATTCAAGAATTAGACCAAGAGATAATTCTATATCTTAGTCAAACGGATGCAACAGAATCTTATGTAGAAAGTGATGCTAGTATTCCTGATGGAGAAGATAAAAACTACAGATTTGAAGGATATAAAGTGTACCAGTTGTTTGACGGAACAGTGAAGGCTGCCGATCTTGAAGATGCAGAACGTGCAAGACTAATCACACAAGTGGATATTGATAATGGTGTGGACGATATATTTAATGTGACGGCAGTAGCAGGATCTGGAGGATTCAACTATGTTGAAGAAGTACAAGGTACGGATGATGGTATTAAACATTCATTTAGAGTGGTAACTGATAAATTCTCAGGAGGAGCACTGATCAATCATAAACCTTACTACTTTATGGTTATTGCTTATGCCTATAATGAATGGGCACCATTTTCAATAGCTCAAGATGGTACTGGGGAAGGGCAAGCAACACCATATTTAGAAGGGCGTTTATCTTATAATAACTCTGAGATTACGGCAATAAAAGGTATACCTCATAAAACAGAATCAGAAACTAATGGCTCCATCATATCAGCTTCTTATGGAGATTTATTACCTCTAACCAGAGTTGAAGGTGTTGGAACAGGTGACAATTTCTTAGAGCTAAGCCAAAAAAGTATTGATGAAATCATGGATGGATCTCCATGGATTGTGGATGAACTTGAATATAAAGCTGGAGGTTCTCCGGTAGCTATTAAAGTAATCGATCCATTGAATGTAAAAGATGGTGATTTCAAAATTCGATTCTTCCATTCAGAAGATGGCAACCCAAGTGAGGGAGCAGAAATTGATGCGACAGAAACAAAGTGGGAGATAATTGATGGCAGTGGAACTGTTATCGGAGAATCATCAAAAACCCTAAGCGTACAAGAAGAATATTTATTGCTTGATTATGGAATATCGATAGAGCTTGTGCAGAAAGAAGTGACCGATTTCACGACGATTCAAGGTGGAAGACCAGAATTTATTGGGGCTACAATGACATTTGATGACCCTTCGAACGAATGGTTGACTGGCGTTAATGATGTTGATGTTTTCTCTGAGCAAAATTGGATACGCTCTGGAACTGCTCAAGGGGATTGTCCGGAAGGAGTTGATCAAGAAGATGCGGATGTCAATGATGAATGTTACTATAACGCCGTTAATTCAGGAGTGCCAGATCCTAATTCTGAATACGCTGGAGTGCTTGGTGGTACAGTTAGTCCGTGGATTACGGCTGGTCATAACTGGAATGGTCCTGTGGATATAGCTAATAATAATAACTCAACTTCCACAAGGTTTGAAGAAATCAATAATGTGGACATCATACTTACAGATGACAAATCTAAATGGTCGAGAGTACCGGTGCTAGAAATTCAAAAATTCCCAGTGAATACGGATGGAGGTATGGCATTTAAACTCTACCCAAGAGTTGCTTTGTCTGTGGATAAGAACGGTAAGAATATATTGGAAGGCGGTAATGCCGATGAGATATCTTACTTTGGCGCACAAAATATCACCCAGTCATTTCTTGATGATGATATGTGGCCTGGCAGTAGTGGTCAAAGTTTTAATGATGATGTGAAAGAATCATGGAAGAAATTAGTCTGGGGAGGTGATTGGAACAATCATCCAGACGAAGATCTTATCGGAAAAAGTTTTGGCTATGGATGGTTCCCAGGATATGCAATAGATGTTGAAACAGGTGAGAGATTGAATATGGCATTTGGTGAAAATAGCTACCTCGGAACTGAAAATGGAGATGATATGATCTGGAATCCTACCTCTCAAATGTGGAATCCTTTCCTTGAAACTGAAAGTGCTGCAAATGCAAAATTTGGTGGAATGCATTATATTTACGTATTCAGAAATGAGGCTCGAAGAAAAGGTGACAATGACCGAGTTGGTAGTTATGATGGAGCAAAACGTTTCTTCAAATATGCGTATGCAAAACCAGTGGGACTAAGAAAGTCGGCAATGACATCCATAAGTTGGGTAATGCTTCCTTTACTTAAGGAAGGTTTTGAGTTGAAGTCTGTACAGGATGGATTGATACCAAATGAGGTGTCAATTAAACTAAGGGTTAAAAAACCTTATCAGAGATATCCAACCATTGCGAAACATTTTGAGGCGCCTTACCTTGCTCCTGATGGATTGTTTGATTATGATGATGTGGATTTATATGACGATGACATGGCAGCGTTATCTGAGAATGATTGGTTCCCTCTATACAAGTTTAGCACTAAAGGAGCAACAACGGTGATAAATGATTTACCAACTGCAGAAAGTGCATTAGATTTAATCAATGTGGTACCTAATCCTTATTATGCATTCTCATACTATGAAAATAGCAGGTTGGATAATAGAGTGAAAATCATCAATCTTCCTCCTGAGTGTACGATTAAAATATTCAATACATCTGGAACTCTTGTGAGATCTTTAGCAAAAGATAATGATCTTACATACTTAGAATGGGATCTAAAGAATGAATACAGTATTCCTATTTCAGGTGGTGCTTATATATTCTATATCGATGCCCCAGGAATTGGGAATAAAGTAGTGAAATGGTTTGGAGTGACTAGGAAACTTGATCTCAACGACTTCTAAAATCAAACAATATTATAATTAAGCAAACTATGAAGAAAATTATATTAATATTAACCGCAATGGCGTTATTTGGTTCAACAAATACGTATGCTGGAAATGAAGATAGAATAGGTTCTGCTGGTGCAACGCAGTTGTTGCTAAACCCGTGGGCACGAAGTACCGGACTGATGAGTTCCAACATTGCTACGGTACGTGGTATTGAAGGATCCTTTATGAATGTTGCTGGATTGGCATTTGTCAATAAAATGGAGGTAGCAATCACCAATACTCGGTATATGGTAGGATCTGATGTTGGAGTATATGGATTAGCACTTGGTGTAAAAGCAGGAGAGTCTTCAACTATAGGAATATCATATTCTTTTATTGATTTTGGAGATTTTAACAATTCTACTACATTAGTTCCTGATGGAAATGGATCTGTTTTTAGTGTGAAAAAATCAATACTTGGATTGTCATACGCTAAAGAATTCTCAAACAGTATATATGGAGGAGTTAGTGTAAAGTTGATTTCAGAATCTATACACAATCTTAAAGCTGGCGGCGTTGCATTTGATGCAGGTATCCAGTATGTGACTGGTGAGAAAGATCAAATAAAAATTGGTATAAATCTTAAGAACGTTGGAGCTACCATGAAATACGAAGGCGATGGGCTTAGCACTTCTACTATTATCCAGGAAGATAACCTGAATGATTATGTAACGACTCTCGATCAAAGAGCTGAGAACTATGAATTACCTTCTTTAATTTCAATGGGAGTTGGTTACGACTTCTTACTGAATGAGAAAAATGAAATTACTGCTTCTGGGAGCTTTACCTCAAATTCTTTTACTTACGATCAGTATAGATTTGGTATAGAATATAGACTTGGTAAATCTTTCGCTTTAAGAGGTGGTTATATGTACGAAACCAATATAGGTACAGTTAATACTGCTAATTCTCTTACCGGTATCGGTGCGGGTCTTTCACTTCAAGTGCCTATCAATGATGAAGGAGGAGTTTTAGGATTTGATTATTCTTATCAAGATACAAACCAGTTTGATGGAAATCATAGAATTGGGATTAGAATAGATATGTAATATCAAGGATGAAATTTTTAAGAGCATCTTTCTTGTCGAAAGGTGCTCTTTTTTTTAGTGGCCCTAGCAATACTATTTTTTTATTATCTTTGCATTATAGAAAACTCCTAAAGGGTTTTCTTTTTTTTAATTAATACACAATCTTAGGATTATGAGTAATATATCATACTATACGGAAGAAGGATTAGCAAGACTAAAACAAGAGCTAAAACAATACGAGTCTGTAGATAGACCAGCAATCTCCAATCAAATTGCTGATGCACGGGATAAGGGCGATTTAAGTGAAAACGCCGAATATGATGCTGCAAAGGAGGCACAAGGTATGTTGGAGATGAAAATATCAAAACTTAAGGAGAGTCTTGCCAAAGCTAGATTAATTGATGAATCTCAAATGGATAACTCTAAGGTATTCATACTTTCTACCGTAACGATTAAGAATGTGAAATCCAATGCCGAAATGACCTATACTTTGGTTGCTGAAAATGAAGCCGATGTAAAATTAAAAAAAGTGTCAATAGAATCTCCATTAGGAAAAGGATTGTTAGGCAAAGCAGTCGGTGAGATTGCTGAAGTAGAAACTCCAGGTGGTACTATAGAGTTTGAAATAGTGAAAATCACTCGTTAATGTCATCTATTTTTTCTAAAATTGTAAGTAAAGAAATACCTGCTCATATCGTTGCAGAGGATAATCAATTCTTAGCATTTTTGGATATCAATCCCTTAGTGGAAGGCCATGTATTGGTTATTCCAAAAAAGGAAACAGACTATATATTTGATATTGAAGACGATGAGTTGTCAGAATTTATGATTTTTGCCAAACAAGTGGCAATAAAAATAAAGAAGGGGATATCATGTCGTCGTATAGGAGTTACGGTCATCGGCTTGGAAGTAGCCCATGCCCATATTCACCTTTTGCCAATGAATAGTGTAGAGGAGATGAATTTTTCAAAAGAAAAACTAAAGCTTACCAATGATGAATTGTTTATCATCGCTGAGAAAATTCGTAATGCAAATTAATTTTTAGCATTTAGTTTCGGATTCTGATCTACAAATGATTTCCAACCTGAATATTTCTTTCCTGTACTAAGCCCATTTTTAGATTGATAAAAATGGCAAAGTGCAGTAGCAACAGCATCTGTCGCATCAAAGTTAGATGGAAGGCTTTCAAGTTCAAGAATACTCTTAATCATCCCTGCGACCTGTTGCTTTGAAGCATTACCACTGCCTGTAACCGATTGTTTTATCTTTTTAGGGGCATATTCTACATAAGGCAATTCTCTGCTAAGACATGCCGCAATGGCCACCCCTTGAGCACGCCCCAGTTTCAACATACTCTGTACATTTTTCCCGTAGAAGGGTGCCTCTATAGCCAATTCATCTGGATGAAATTCATCTATCAAAGAGATGATCCTTTTAAAGATATGCCTTAAACGAATCGCATGGTCATCGTATTTAGAAAGAAGAATTACTCCCATAGTGAGTAGTTCCGTATTATTACCCACAACTTTTATGATGCCATAACCCATAGCTACAGTACCCGGATCTACTCCAAGAATAATCCGTTCTTTTATGATTTTTGTTTTTGACATGTTGTCTTGGACGAAGGTAATTATTTTATAGTAATTATATAGATATAGATAAAGTGAGTCTATAATCATTGAGATACATTTGAAACTAGCGGGAAGCCATTATTTTACGTAGGTTTGTATAACCAATACGGGAAAGACAAAAAAAGCGCGGTGACAAATATAGTGGGATGGACATAACGGCAGTACTAAGTCAAATCGGACAACGTAGAAGATTACCATATTTACGAATAGTATTGGTTATTGGCGTATTAGTACTGAGTGTATGGTATGTTTATAATCGACTTTCTAGCAGTCCTGAATTGTCAATTTCAATGGATGATGTGCTGATTAAATTAACACATTTGCCTGGTGTTATATTATTATTGGCAGTTTTAACCTTAACTTACGTCAATTGGGGTATAGAGGCTTATAAGTGGAGGTTTTTACTTAGAGATACGCATAGATTAACTATTTCACAGGCTTATAGGTCAGTACTTACAGGGCTTGCATTCACCATGTTGACCCCATTTAGAGTAGGGTCTTTTATTGGAAGGGTTTGGTTTTTTCCAAAGGAGGTAAGAGGAGAAGCAGTAATAGCTTCTGTTTTTGGTGGTCTTGCCCAACTGTTCGTCACTGTTATTGTTGGGCTATCGGCAATTGTAGTATCCAAAGTTGCCTTCTTGCAGTCGGACTATATATTTATGTTTTCTTTTGTCTTACTAATAGTCGTTTCTTACGTTTATTTCTTTCCAACCAAGATTATATATTCTTTGGATAGATTTTTACCTTCACTTAAGTTAAGCGATTCCTTCAAAGTGTTAATGCAATATTCGATTCATATTAAATGGTCTGTTCTTGGATTGAGTGCGGCTAGGTACTTAGTTTTCTTATTGCAATATTTTATGTTATTACTAATTTTTGTCCCTTCTGTGAGTCTCTTCTCATTATTTATGCCGTTGGCTTTAAGCTTTTTTGTCATTAGTGTGCTACCTTCTATGTTCTTTGGTATTGGATTAAGAGAGACCTCGGCATTGGTTATTTTAGGCCCGATTATCGGTAATGATGCATATATTGTAGTAGCTTCATTGATACTCTGGTTGATAAATATGATGTTGCCGTCGATAATTGGCGCCGTGTTCTTTATTTTTGCACCAAAATCACTCTCAAGGAACAACAATAAATGACTGATCTTTTTTCCGTTTTAGGATTTCTGTCACTCTTTCTCATAGTGCTATACTCGGCGTTGGTAATGTATCAATGTGTCATCTTATTGTTTCATCAAGTAAAAAAGACCCAAAGGGATAGTTTAATACCAATCTCGATCATCATACCCTTCAGAAATGAAAGAGAACGTATTGTCAAAGTCATTAGTTCATTGGATAAAATGAATTTTAAAAATCATTCGGTTGAAATCATATTTGTGGACGACCAGAGTAATGATAAAACAGAGGAGTACATTTTTGAAAGTTTTAGCAGGGATTATAAAATTATTAATTCAACGGAAACAGGGAAAAAAGGAGCTATTGCTTCTGGAATAGCGCAAGCAAGTTTCGATTTAATAGCCACTTTAGATGCTGATGTTCACCTACACTCTGAGTGGTTGAATGAAGTGCGAACAGTATTTAGTGATGACACTAAGAAGATGTTAATACTACCAGTTCTAATTGAGAACGAGAAATCCATTGCAGGCTGGTTTGAGTCTTTGGATGTACTTGCACTCGCTGGAACTACGTCCGCTTGGGCAGTAATTGACAACCCAATTATATGTAATGGTGCAAATTTTGTTTTCAAAAAATCTGTCTTCAACGAATTCAGAAGCGATGCCAAGGATAAGCATATTGCCTCTGGGGATGATGTGTTTTTTATGCATCAAGTTAAGTCTAAGTATCCTAAAGGCGTAGGTGTGTTATGGAACGAATTTGTAATCGCAAGGACTTCTGCTTTTAACAACTTCAGTGACCTACTAAACCAAAGAGCGAGGTGGACCTCAAAGTCTATGCACTACAATGATCGCACAACTTCCGTTGTCGCGTGGACAGTGCTCCTCACGTATATAATGATTTGGGGACTTGGAGTCGCTTGTTTTTTCGAATCTAAAGCATTAGAATTGTTCCTGTATGTCTTTAGTATAAAGGTTTTGATAGACTTCTTTTATTTAATAGTGGTTGCTTATAAGTTTAAAAAAATTACTGCTCTTTGGTTTTACCCTTTAAGTATATTTATCCAACTTCTATTTGTCCCAATGGTTTTCATTAAGTCGCAACTCGGACATTTTAATTGGAAGGGACGGAGATATAAAAAATGAGTACGACAGAACAAAAAAGTTTTTTCTCGCGATTATGGAAAGATAGCCGATCCCGCATTGGATTAGTGATTCTAATGATGGCATTAGTGATTTCTGTCTTGGGCGGATATATTCGACCAGATGGCACAAGAAATGCCAATAAGCAAAACTTGGTCTTGGCTAAGAAAAAACCAGGGTATTCTGTATCTATTCTAAAAGTACGGAAGAACCAAAAATTAGAAAGCAGTACTCTTTTGGGGGGACTTTTCTTTGGAGGGACTGAGGGAGAGTACAGAGAAATTGCTATTCAGAATTATAGAATCGAAGGCGATAGATTGTTTTTCTTGCCATTAGATGAAGTCGAAGAAAAGAATTTGTTGGTCGCAGATGTTTTGTACCCAATGGTGGATAGCACTTATCAATTCATTAATGATGCAGCAAGTTTTGTATCGATTGATGGAACTGACGTTAGAATGTCTTCTGCGGAAATTAACAATGATGTGCTTCGTAATATCGAACGAAGAACCTATTATTTAGGGACAGACACTTTTGGAAGAGATCTTTTGAGTCGATTGATGGGAGGGGTAATATTTTCATTGTCTGTTGGATTTATCTCTGTATTGATATCCTTGGTAATAGGAGTTACTTTGGGGGCAGTTGCTGGGTATTATCGAGGGTGGATAGACAATGTGATAATGTGGTTTGTAAATGTGATTTGGTCAATTCCGACATTGTTGATGGTCATAGCTATTACTCTTGTGATGGGAAAA
Source organism: Bacteroidota bacterium (assembly GCA_024279715.1). Classification (GTDB taxonomy): domain Bacteria; phylum Bacteroidota; class Bacteroidia; order Flavobacteriales_D; family JABDKJ01; genus JAJRRH01. The sequence continues at coordinate 16,527 of JAJRRH010000154.1, read as the reverse complement.
GGGTTTGTACAAGTGTTTATTGCTGTAGGACTGACTATGTGGGTAGAGGTAGCACGGGTAGTACGTGGACAGGTGATTAGCACACGAGAATTAGATTATGTAGAGGCTGGTAAAGCCCTCGGTTACTCGGAGTATAGAATAATATCCAAACATATTCTCCCCAATATTATTGGACCAGTAATAGTCATTTCAGCAGCAAATTTCGCTTCTGCTATTCTCATTGAGGCAGGCCTTAGCTTCTTAGGTATAGGCACACAGATACCAATGCCTTCATGGGGCATGATGATCAAAGACCACTATCCATTTATCACCACAGACCTAGCGTATTTAGCGGTGATCCCTGGTCTATGTATCATGGTTATGGTTCTCTCCTTCATGCTTATCGGCAATCGATTGAGAGATATATATGATGTGCGTACGGTTGACTAGAATGGTAAATCGTCTTCTTCCACTGGCAATGGAGGAGCATCACTGGTCGCTGGAGCAGGCGCACTAGGTGCAGGTGCAGCAGCAGTAACTTTCTCCGCTCTCCAAACATTTAAAGAGTTGAAGTATTTTACTTCTCCAGATGGTGATGTCCATTCTCTACCTCTGATATCAAAATGAAATTTCACTTCTTCTCCTACAGCCATGCCATCTACGAGGTTGCAATTGTCTTGAACCATTTGAAATGAAATATGTTGTGGGTATTGACCAGAGTCTAGAGTAAGTACCACTTCTCTCTTTTTGAATGTATCAGTGATTTGAGCAACTTCGCCCAAAACTTTTATTTTTCCATTAATTGAATACATAGTGTAGAATGTTTTTGTAACTAAAATTATTGAGTGCAAAATTAACCAATTTTGTTTTAGAACAGTTATTGCATCCAGTTAAATTTATAAACAAAAAATAGCCGCACCAAAAATGGATACGGCTATGGATTTCTTGCTAGAATAAAAAGGATCTATTCAATGGTGATTTTAGCATGAACTGTGTTTTTATTATCTCCAAGCGCTATGAAATATTGACCGCTAGATAATAAATTCAGATCGATATTATCAATTAACCCATTCATAGGATTGATTTTACTTTGACTATATACTTCTTGTCCGAGTGTATTGAATATCTTAACAGTAATATCCGAATTGAATTTCGAATTATCAAATGCAATACGAATACTACCTGATGTTGGATTAGGTGAAATAACAAGTTCTTGGCTGTTTGCTATTTCATTAATTCCGTCAGTACAATCCATAGTAAGCGTGAAATCTCCCGTTTCAGAGGCATTGCCATGAACAAGAATCCATACTTCAGGTTCTGAAGTATTATAGATTATTTGAGATGAGGACGTATTTATACACGCAGCACTATTGTCATTGGCATCCAGGCAAACTAGATTGTCGCAAGAGCCAGTAAAAACACTTATTTTTGTGTCAAAACTTGCGTTATCACAAGTGCTGGCAGAATATGTAAGAAGATCAAATGCTTGGGGAATATGATACCATACTCCAGGAGCGGTGGAGGCGACACTGCTACATTCAGGGACTTGCGCAACAGAGGCGTTGATTGTAGTCCCATCAATTGTGAAAATACAATCAGGAATATCAGTGGCATTAACGCACTCGTCATTAATCGGAGGCACACTGCCAATAGTAAAAGTATGAGGGCCAGAAATAAATTCTCCAAACTCACACGCTTCCGTAATATAATATTCATATTGTGTGTCATCCATCAATCCTGGGATAGTGACAGGAGGTCCGTCTGTACCAGAAACACCGGTTACTGTGAATCCATTCCCTTGAATGAATCCAGCCTCTCCATACTCTACAATAAATGCTTGGTCAGGATTTGCTGAAGTCCATGATATCACAACATCTGTATCGGATACTGATGCGGATACATCGGAAGCACCTGAACAAACATTGTCAGTAAGGCAGAATTCAAAACTACCTGCATCATCATATTGAGACCAGAACTGAATGTAGTAGTCCGTGTTTGGTTCAACACTAAATGCGGTAAAGACATCATAAGATTCAATGCAAATAATAGATTCACCCCCACAGTCACTATATACTGAAAACCCTAACTCTGATGCATCAATAGTATTGGCAGTAATACCTACGCTTTCTGAATCCCCTGAGTTGAAGGTGTACCACACATCCTGAGTTTCTTGAAAAGGAGAACACTCTGGATTCATAAGATTAAAACTAGCGCATTGATTCGTAGCCGGAATCATCTCACAATCTGCGCTAATGTCAATTGGGGTTGCATTGGCGCACATTCCATTCGACGGAACAGGTGAACAGAGTTCTTCACATGTTAAATTGATAGTAAACTCTCCTGTAGAACCTTCAAATCCATGTACCAATACGTAATAATCAACACCTGTTTGCCCGGTAAAATGTACAGTAGAAGAAAAATTAGTACAATCTATGTCATCGTCATTCGCCACGACACACACTAAGTCGTTGCAAGAATCTCCAGAGGTATAAACAGACAATCGCGAATCAAATCCAACTGGGGCACATGTCGTGATGGTGATAAAACTTTCCTCTCCTGTAAAGTGATACCAAATTCCATTTGCATCGACTTCTACCTGTCCGCATTGTGGCGCATTGGTGTCTAGCGTGGCATTGATGTTTGAACTAGTAATGCTCAATCCGCAGGTTAGCTCAATAGCATTTTCACAAAGATCATTGGATGCCAGTTCAACAAAAGTCTCAAAATTGATGGATTGGGTAGTGACGGCACCGCCAGCACAGTTTTCGGTTAGATAACATTCGTAACTTGTGGCAGGCGTAAGTCCCTCAATCAGAACGGAAGGACCATCTGTACCAAGTACACCTGTTATTATCGTGCCTGTACCTTGGGTGAATCCAAACTCGCCATATTCGAGTGCAAAGTCAGTGCCTATATTGGCTGAGGTCCAGTCTATTTCTACCGACTGGTCAGTAATGTTACTGAAGCTAAGGTTGGATGGTGCAGGACACACTATTTCTTCAATCACAAAATCAAAGGATCCATTGGCCCATTGGTCTGTCCATTCGATATAGTATGTGGTGCCGGCTATTATGTTCAGCTCTGCATAAGATGCAAAATTAGTACCTACGCCACATCCATTATCATCATTTGAAGCTACCTCTGTCAAAGTGCCGCAATCTCCCGTGTACACATAGAAGTGTGTATCTTGACCACTAATGCAACTTGATATGGATATGCTTGCATCTGCCGTGGGGGTGAATTGATACCAATCCGCATTGGTTGCCGTACCCGCACAAGTGAAGCATCCGTTACCAGTTGCAGGTCCATCCGCTGTATATGTATTATTGATGGTTATTTCCATAGCTTCATTGCAAGTCTCACCTTGTGAGAATAAAGCGAAGTTAATACTTATGAATACTAAAATAATTGAAAGTAATCTCATTGTAATTAGGAGTGTTTGTTTTGAATTACAAATTTAATCCAATCTCGTGCTTAGATGTGCCTAATAAAAAGAGTAATGAACAAATTAATATGAACTCAGAAATTGATTATTTCTCAGGTTTTTCATGAAAAAAGTATCGGAAGTCTAAAGTGATATAGTTGCCATTGATATCAATATTCGCTCTTTGTTCGACATTGCCAAAGGGGCTGTATAGACCTTCTGATTGAGCGATAGCTCTAAAAGGATTGTAGAAGGAAGTGCCAATATACCAATAGCCACTTTTTTCTGTTCTATACTCGTAACCGACATTCGCAATTAGGGCAAACTGCATTCTGCGATATCGGGCGGTTTGTACAGCGAAGTATGGTTTGGTGGTGAGAAGGTCTCCTGGAAAAAAACTAAGAGATACGCCTACGGACGAATTTATCCATGATCTTTCGCCCAATTGAATGAATACTAATCCTTGAAGAGGGATCTCGTAATTGGTCAGTTTGTAGTTTAGAGTTTTAGAAAAATTGGTATCCAAAACATCTACATTTAATTCAAATCTTCTTGTTACAGAATTAATACCTGTTTCTACACTTATGGATTTCGTCATTCCTTTGCGGATAATCAACCCAAAGGAACTACCTCTTTGTAATTCCAAGGTCATTTTTAGATTGTCTTCAATGGTGGTTTGTAGTCCTCCACCAGTGTAATCTGTTGAAAATATAGGTTTATATTGAATGCCTACCGTAGTGACTAGGTCTTGCGAAAAAGAACTTTGGACAGCACTAAAGAAAACTATAACAAGCAGGGTTCTTATTGAGAAGGAAGTACTTGTAGTTTCTGTCCGACCTTTAATACTGAATTTCTTTTTATCCCATTTAAATCGCATAATGTATCGATTGACTGCCCATATTTATCGGCTATTTTTTGTAAATATTCTCCTCTTTTAACGAGGTGAAAGGTAACACTTTTTTGGATAATTCCATAACTCCATTTTGTCTTGCTAAGAACAATATTATCAGAAATTAGTTTTTCTTCTTTGAAATCAACAATCTGCCCTGGATCTAACGGTATTCCTTTGTGTCTTATTTCATAATGAAGGTGACTTCCGGTAGATCTTCCGGAGCTACCTCCCAAGCCGATGATGTCACCAGCTTCAACTACATCACCGGTCTTCACTTTGAATCTGTGAAGGTGTGCATAGTACGTCTCAAGTCCGTTATAGTGGCGTACTACTACTAGTCGTCCGTAATGACCCACTGTGGAAGAAACCCGTACAACACCTGCAAATGAAGATCTGACTGGATCCCAAACTTCAAGGTCAATATCGTATCCATTATGGTTTCGCCCTTGTCTCCAACCGAATTTAGAAGTTACTATGTTTCTTCCTCTTAACGGAAATTGATAGTCGCAAAAATTGTTTTCATCTGTCAGTTGAAGTGAAATAATAGAATCATTTTTGGACAGATCCAGTGAATAAGGATGCGCACGAGTGGTATTCCAACTCTGGTAAATGCTGTTTGCCGGATATGGAGAATCATCATAAGGAATTGTAAATGCCATTGGTATGTCCTCGTCCCTTTTAGACAACTGGTAATTTACTTCGTTGATCATTGCAAATGGAATCTTGTCAAGTTGAAAAAGAGAATCAGATATTTCGGATAATTCCTTTTCGTCTTTTTCGAAGAGTGATTTGCAGAAAGCAATTTCTTCGATAGTTTCATTGGTAACATACTCTAAGTCTAGAATAGAATCTAAGTAGGTGTACATTTCATTGCTTATAGAGCTATTCGAGTTTTGTATAATGCTTCCATAGACCACTAGGGCAGTGGTGGTGTCCTTTGATCCAGTATAGGTTGGAGGATTGGTAGGCGGATCTGTTGCCTTCGCTATGTTCGAGGTAAAGATAGTTGTGAAGGCAATAATAGCCAGTATAGCATTTCTACTATAGAGTGTGAAGAGTTGCATATTTCAATAAATTTTCCATTTAGTCTAACGAAAAAGTATTGAAATTGTTTCAGTATTGATGCTATACTGTTTTATAGATTGGAAATGATAAAACCGATGATTGCTAGAATGATCAAGATTGCCGTAACAACAAGGATGAAAACTCCTGCAAATTTATTCTTAATCGTTCTTTCTCGATACAATCCTTTCGTCAAGTTATTCAATGGTTTAACCTTCTCAAAATCTCTGGTTTTTACACCAAAGAGATATTTCTTTCGATGGTTGCCTGTTTCATCTTTTTCAAAAAAAACATCATTTTCAATCAAGAGGTTTTCAAAATATAGAGCCGCTTCTTTTTTTGCAAAATGAAACACAGTATAACTATTTTCAGATGGGTGCGCCTCATAATTATTAAAGTTGAGTAGCGCTTCATACATCGGGTCGTTATTCATACATATTTTGTATTACCCAACCCATTCAGTACATTGATCGATTGGTTTTCTTTGTCCTTTAGGCCATTCATCCTTTGGGTATCCCAAAAAGATGAGTCCTATTAATTTATCTTTCTCTCCAAGACCAAAGAAATCATTAATCTTCGGGTTGTAGATTATTTTTGGGCTTGCCCAAAACGCTCCTATGCCATATGCAGTTGCTGTAAGGTACATGTTCTGTATCGCACAAGCCACAGCCTCTATTTCTTCTATTTCGGGGATGCTTTTTTTTGGGTCTCTCTTCATTCCTACTGCGATGACAGCAGGCGCAAGCAAAGGTCGTGTAGATAATTTTTTAAATTTCATCTCCTTGTAGATATCAGATGGCACGTTGGCTTTGTAAAAGCTGCCAAGAAAATCAGCCAATTTTTGAAGTCCTTCATTCACGAATACCTTAAATTGCCAGGGTTGTGTCATGCCATGAGTAGGAGCCCATGTCGCATTTTGAATGATATTAGTGATAATTTCTTTGTGAACTTGCCTGTCTGAAAACTGCTCAGGATATACTGTTCTACGGTCTTTTATTATATTGTTGATTTCACTTAAATTGTGTCTCATTTTTTCCATTTTATATTGCACCCAAGACTTGGGTATTGTATTTTTTCTTGCGGGTTTTGGTGAATTATATTATCCAAAGCTTGCCTCATATCTTTACCACTTAAGGCAATGTCATTTCCTGGCCTAGAATCATCTAGTCTTCCTCTATACACACAAATATCTGAAGCATCAAATAATGCAAAGTCAGGTGTGCAAGCAGCATCATAAGATTTGGCGACAGATTGTCTCTCATCATATAGGTAAGGAAAAGAAAATTGCTCATCCTTAGCAAGTTTACTCATCATTTCAGGAGAGTCTTGTGGTACAGCCTCTATGTCATTGGAGGAAATGGCTATAAATCCAATGCCTTGGGGAATATAATCGTTCGCTAATCGTATCAACTCTGGTCGCACATGAATGACATATGGACAATGATTGCAGATGAACATCACTAGCGTGCCTTTTTTACCCTTTAACGAGTCATACGATTGAGATGTGTTTGTTACAACGTTTAGTAATGAAAAAGAAGGGGCTACAAAGCCAAGTTCAATTTGTGTCGTAGGGGTTAATGCCATAATTATTTTTTGCAAAGATAAGTTCATTTTGTGTGAATCGGATGGGGTAAGGATGCTAAAAGTTCAATACATTTGTAAAAAAGTATTGATGAAAAAATCCATATTAATAACAGGTGCTGGGTCTGGTATAGGTAGAGCAGCAGCCGTGAAGCTGGCGGAAGAAGGGTATCAAGTTTTTTTAGTCGGGAGAACAATAGAAAGCTTAGAGGAGACCAAAGAGCTACTTTCTGGTAGTGGTCATAAAGTCATAAGTGTGGATGTTGGAAACAAAAGGCAATTGCAACATGCTTTTCAAAATAATATTAATAACGAAGATAATCTTGTGGGGGTATTTGCAAATGCGGGTATCGGTGGTGCAAATGTATATGGTGATAACGATCGGTGGGAAGAGATAATTCAAACCAATATATCAGGGCCATACTATACCATTATGGAATGCTTACCATTTCTAAAATCCTCCAAACAGGAGTATAAGCATATATTGATTACAGGGTCTTGTTTATCACGATTTGCTGTGCCAAATTACCCAGCATATATTACTGCCAAGACTGGAGTCAATGGGCTAGTCAAAGCCTTGGCTATAGATTTTGCTTCAAGTAAAATATTGGTTAATGCCATATTGCCAGGATGGGTAGAGACAGAAATGGCTAAGGCAGGTATTCAGGCCATTGCGGATGCTACTAACAAACCTTATGAACAAGCTTTTGAAGAGCAGATGGGTTTCGTGCCATTAGGAAAAATGTCTCAGCCTGATGAAATTGCAAATTTCGTAGCCTATCTTTTTTCTGGTGGACAAACCTCTATGACGGGTCAATCTATCGACATCAATAATGGTTCATTCATGATATAACCTACATATATTGAGTAAGTCTAAGTTGTTGTTGATGGCGTTAATCACGCTTATTGTTTTTCCTTTGGTAGGGATAGTCGCGTTGTATTTTTTCAATGACCATAATTTTCAAATCGTTTTTAGGAGTTATATCCCGATATGGGAGCAATTGGTAATAGGATTGATGGTAGGAATCATAGCCGGATTGCTAGCATGGTATATTTCTGAATCTAAATGGGTGAGTCCAAAATCTAGCAAGTACCTTGGTCTAATTGGTCAATTGAATCTAAGTCATTTGGATATCATTATTATTTCTCTGTGTGCAGGAATAGGAGAGGAATTATTATTTCGAGGAGCAATACAACCCTTTCTAGGAATATGGACTACTGCTTTTTTCTTTGTGATTATTCATGGATATATCGACCCTCGTGACTGGCGGATCAGTATTTATGGTCTGAGTATGACTCTTTTGATTGCCTTTCTTGGCTTCATGACCGATGAATACGGTATATGGTCCGCCGCAATAGCACATGCTATGATCGATTTCGTATTGCTCGAATTGATGAATCGGAAGTGGAAAAATAGAAAAATAGAATTGCTAAATTTCAGCAATAGATTCTAATTCATATTATCAATCATTCTTCTTGTTTTTTCAGAATCAGACTAAAAAATGACGTCCAACGTGTTTTTTAAGCGATAAAAGCACTCTGAAATTACCCTCGAAACACTGTTTTGTTACGTAAAAATTATTTTAAGTAATTAATAATATTCATTAAAACGCTTTAGTACAGTTAGATAAGGTGGTGGTGCAAATAATTATAGTACAATGCATAGCATAGTACTAGATAAAACATATATATTTGCATCAACAAGTACTGTAAAGAATGGCAGAGTTTAAAATAGATAATACAAAGTCTCAAATGAGAAAAGGAATACTAGAGTATTGCATCCTTGGGACATTAAAGAGAAAAAAGGAAGCATATCCTTCGGATATAATTCATGAGATGAAAGATGCTAAGCTGATAGTAGTTGAGGGTACGTTGTATCCATTGCTTACCAGGCTGAAGAATGGCGGACTGCTAGCATACCAGTGGGAGGAGTCTACTTCAGGTCCTCCTAGGAAATACTACCGACTGACCGAACTCGGAGAGCGAACATTGATAGAACTGGATAGCACATGGCAAGAATTAGTGAAATCCGTAAATCAAGCAAGTAAAAAAACAATCGACTAACCACAAGATAAACAATACATCATGAAAAAAACTATATCAGTAAATATAAGCGGGATCATTTTTAATATTGAAGAAGACGCTTATGACAGACTTAGAAAGTATTTGTCCACCATTAAAGGGTATTTTAGTAACAACGAAAGTCGGGATGAAATTTTGGATGACATTGAACTGCGAATAGCAGAGTTATTTGAAGAGAGAATAAATACATCTAAACAAGTAGTGACAGAAAAAGACGTCTTGGAAGTCATAGAAATAATGGGAGAACCCGAAGTTTATATCGACGAAGAGGAAGAAACAGCTAGTCAAAGTAGTGGTTCAAACTCTCAGTCGTATAATGCTACCGGCAAGAAGCTATTTAGAGACAAAGAGAATGGAATTGTGAGCGGGGTGTGTGCTGGATTAGGGGCTTACTTCCAGGTCGATTCTGTATGGATTAGATTGATATTAGTTATCTCAGTATTTTTCTTTGGAATAGGAATACTACCTTATATAATTATGGCTATTATTATTCCTGAAGCCAAAACGACTTCGGATAAGATAAGGATGCATGGCGATTCAGTGGATATTGACTCTATAAAAAAAAAAGTCAACGAAGGAATAGAAAAGGTGAAATTTGAAGCTGAGAATATTGGGAAGAGAACAGGAGGGGTAAAAAATGGTGTTTCTAAAGTCATAGATTTCATTTCTGACTTCCTACGATTAGGTTTTAAGTTTGTTGGGTATTTAATAGGCGGATTGTTTATTTTCTTGGGACTAGGATTGTTATTAGGTTTAATCGGACTGGTCTTTAATCTGCCGTTTGCCAAAATTAATACCTCGATGTCACCAATTTCTCTTGACGAACTAATGATGGGTATATTCGATTCTTCACTTCATAGCGGAATGTTTATTTTAGGAATATGCCTTCTTATAGGTATTCCTCTTTTGTCTATATTTCTAGTAGGATTAAAAATGTTGTTCCGTTTTGAATGGCCATATCGAGGGGTAGGTGCATCATTAGTCACGGCATGGATTGTTGGAGTTTTCGTCACCATATTTGCTTCCATTAATTTGGGGAGAGAATACAAATATGAGGATGACATAAGTAGTGATATCAACATTCATATGAATTCTGACACTTTAAATCTTAAATTATCATCAACGCCAATGGCTGGAGATAATTGGAAGGTTAACGATTGGAAGATTAACAGCTTAAATATTAATGATGGAAATGTTCGAATGGGCAATGTAAGTCTAGATATCGTTCTGGGTGAGGACGGTGAGTCTGCATCATTGAGAGTTCTAAAATCTGCAAGGGGATCCGATTATGGTGATGTGGAGGATAGAATTAACAATATTGAGCTTGATTATGATATTAGTGATGGCGTATTGTCAATTGATCCGACATATTCTTTTCCATTGGATGATAAGCTACGAGGGCAACAAGTGAAATTCGAACTCTCCGTACCTGAAGGGAAATGTATTTATCTTGAGGATAAGATATATTTGATCATCGATAAGATTGAAGGTGTGTCCCGAAGGTCTAGAAAATACTTAAAGAATCATTACTGGGTGATGGATAAAGACGGATTGATGGATGCTAAAGATTGGCTAAATCGTCAAGAATTAGAGGAAATTGGTGAATCAACGGATAGTTTGCATAACGAAATGTGATGAACGCTAGATATTTATCGACAAACATGCAATTGTCATTGACAAGTGGAGTTTAACATTGTATATTTGCCAAAAAAGAATTGGTCACTTAGGTGATCGGAAGATTATCATTAACAATCGAATATCATTCTCTAAAAAGCCCAGTGTTCAACATTGGGCTTTTTAATACCCTCTATTTTCTTAGCTTATTATCAAGTATTCGCTTTAATTCCATAAGTCCTAATTGATAGGATTCATTATTGTTGATCGTTAAATGACAGTCTTTTTTATACGGTTCTAGGTAACTTTTAAAGGCAGGTTCTACGTGGTTTTCCCACTGATATATTACAGTGGCTTCAGGGTATCCCCTTTCTTTACCATCTCTTTTTATGCGTCTTTCAAGTCGAAGATTTCGATCTGTATGCACAAAAACAGCTAGATTAATTTTTTCCATTATCATTTTGAAATGAAAAATAAAAAGTCCTTCGATGACTAGAATTTTAGCTGGGTTGACGACAATTGTCTGAGCTTCTTTGGCGTTATTATTGAATGTGTATTCCGTTTTTTCAATTTGTTTCCCAGAGGAGAGAAGGTTGAGATCTTCTACGAATTTTTCTATATCAATGGACTCTGGTAAATCAAAATTAACTTCGCCGTTCTCATCTACAAATTGTTCTTTAAGAGGTCGATAGTAATTATCTTGTGATACGATACATATTTCATCTTTGGAGTATACATCAAGGAGGCTATTTAGCAAGCTAGTCTTTCCTGAGCCACTACCACCTGATATTCCAACTATGATTTTTGGTTTAACCATGATCTAGGCGATCACATTTGATATCATGTTGGCAAGAATTTTTCGCCCATCCTCATTACCCAATATTGGATCTACCGCTCTTTCAGGGTGAGGCATCATTCCAAATACATTCTTAGTACTGTTGCATATTCCAGCAATGTTTTCTAAAGACCCATTAGGGTTAGCGTCTGCAGTAACGATACCATTTTCATTACAATATCTAAAAGTAACTTGATCGTTTTCGTTAAGTCGTTTTATATTCTCAGCGCTGTCATAATATCTTCCTTCGCCATGGGCAATTGGAATTTTAAGTGCTGTGTTATGATCTAATCCATCACAAATCATAGCAGAGTTTGATTGGGGTACGATGTATGTGTTTTTGCAAATGAATTTATGATCCACGTTGTGCAATAACGTGCCCGGTAGAAGTTTGGCTTCACATAATATCTGAAAGCCATTACATACTCCAAATACATAACCGCCTTTGTTGGCATGATTTACAACTTCATTCATGATGGGAGAAAATCTTGCGATAGCGCCAGATCGTAAGTAGTCTCCGTATGAAAATCCACCTGGAAGTATAATGAAATCACAGTCTTGAAGATCTGTGTCTTTATGCCATAAACTCACAACTTCAGCACCCAAATGTTGAGATAGTGCATGGTTAATGTCTTCGTCGCAGTTTGACCCAAGGAAAGTAACAACACCAAATTTCATTTTGTTTAATATTTGTTTTTACAAAGGTACGACTTCATTGATATTTATAATGGTAGAGTTTTCAAAGATTCAGCACATATTTTAAACAATCTTAGAACGCAAGTATCGATATGTTTATTAGTGCTGTTACAAACCAAAGATAAAAGAGGCTTAATGGAATCCATTTAAGTCTGTTGCCTGAAAAGAAATGAATCATCATAGCACTTATAGGTACGGATAATATGATTATCGAGGCAGAATTCATTCCATTGAGCCTGCTCAGTAACTGTATGGTCACCATGAACAAAGTAAGGATAAACAGCAGCTGGAAAATCTTACTTCTCCTTGTGTTTTCGCTATTTGCTATTTGAATCAATTTGAAAACACCATAGACGATGACCAATAATGTCATTATGCTGCCAAATATCTCTAAGGAGGTTGCCTTGTCCACCTTGTTGTTTATTAGGGATAGCATGTCTTTTGGATTCCAACTGAGCTGGGTGTAATAAGCCTGTATGTCAAGGTCAAAAAAATATGCGCTAAAATAGGTGAAGAAGATGGGGGTGAATAAACCAACAAATGATAGTGTTATTTCTCTGAAATTGAGTGTCTTTAAGGTTGTAAGGGCGATCAGAATAAATAATATAAGTATTGAGTAAAAGGGATTGAATAGCGATGCCATTCCTAACAATAGTCCACTGTCAAATGCCTCTTTATTAGCATTTTGATTTCGATACACCGAAAATACTCGAAGCAATGCCGCAATAAGTAAAAGATTAGAGATGGGTATACTGAGGTCTAATTCGGAAGTGAGAAACAAGCAATTGAAAAAACCATACCAATATAATGAATGATTGCCCCTGTCTCTTTGTAATTCTAGCCCGAGGATTGATTTTTGAAGTATAAAAGCCGAAATCATTATTACTACGAGTAACAATATCTTCATTAGGATAGGATAATTCGATTCTCCATTGATAAAGAAGGATTGAAAGACAGATAAGTTGTTGCTAGAGACAACGTTTATTATAAAAAACGGAATGAAAATAATCAATAAAACTAATGGAAAAAGGAACGTAGTCCCTATTTTGTTTGATGTTACTATCTTATGGATCATAAATACCTAAAAATTGTTGTAATATTATTGACAATAATACTTACTTTTGTATCGAAAATCACGATACTATGACAGATTTTATTTACAGTTTAGGAGATATCTTTGAAACAATCTTCATCTATACGATAGAGCCACTAGGAAATATTCCAAATTACATCTTTATTGGGGTAGGTTTTGCAGCCTTAGGGTATTGGATGGTTACTATGAAGAATTACGCCAAAAAAGCTAGAGAAGAAGGGGGTATCATTTAATTTTCTTCTTGGATTTCATATCCAATATCTTTTCTAAAATATTTTTTTTCAAATGTGATGTTGTCAATGGTATGATAACATTTAACGATTGCTTCTGGTAGTTTTTCACCAATAGAAGTTATTGCAAGCACCCGTCCTCCGTTGGTTACTAGGCTCTTGTCATGAAACTTTGTGCCCGCATGAAATACTAATGAATCTTCATTTTGGTCAAGTCCTAGAATAGGATACCCTTTGACATAACTCTCTGGATAACCACCTGATGCCATTACTACGGTGCACGAAGGCAGCGGATTTATAGTTATGTCAATATTAGCCAATGTTTTGTTTTGAACGGCTTCGAATAATTCCAACAGATCATTTTCAATCCTCGGAAGGATGGCCTCTGTTTCGGGATCGCCGAGGCGAACATTATATTCTATCACTTTGGGTTCGCCATTTACATCCATTAATCCTATAAAAATGAAGCCTTGGTAGTCCGTATTATCGTTAATCAATCCTTGTATGGTAGGTTTTATTATCGTTTCTTCTACCTTATTGAGGAATTCTCTGCTAGCTGAGGGTGCTGGTGAAATAGCACCCATGCCGCCAGTGTTCAAACCTGTATCTCCTTCTCCGATACGTTTATAATCTTTGGCGGTAGGTAATATGACATAATCACTGCCATCCGTCAGGACAAACACAGACAGCTCGATCCCTATTAGAAATTCTTCTATGACTACTTGGTCGCCAGCAGAACCGAATTGTTGGTCTTCAATCATATTTTTTAATGATTGAAGCGCTTCTTCTTTGTCTTCTATGATTAGCACTCCTTTTCCTGCTGCCAATCCATCCGCCTTAAGAACATAGGGAGGTTCTAGTTCGTCTAAAAAAGCTCGGGCTCTAGCAATATTATTCTTGTCAAAGGATTGATAGCGAGCGGTAGGAATGTTATGTCTAATCATAAATTCTTTTGCATGTTTCTTGCTTCCTTCCAAGGCAGCTCCCTTGGATTTCGGACCAATGACCACTGGCTTGTTGATCAAAGAACTATTGATGATTTTGTCATGAATGCCATCCACTAACGGAATTTCTGGCCCAACGACAACGACTTCTATCTTATGGTCTTCTATAAAGGAACAGAGTTTGTCAATGTCATCGATATTTAGGTTGACGTTTGTACCGTATTGTTCAGTGCCGGGATTCCCTGGTGTGATAAATAGTTGTGATAATTTTTTGCTTTGGGATAGTTTCCATGCAATAGCATGTTCTCTTCCGCCAGATCCAATAATTAGAACGTTCATGAATAATTTTTGCTCAAAGAAAAGTCCTTTGAGCTTAATTACAAAAAATGATTTTCAACAAAAGCGCTTAGTTGGAAATGATCCTGAATTCGGTACGCCTATTCTTGGCGTGATCCTCCTCGGTGCATTCATGATTAAAACAGTCTATGAGAGGCTCGCTCCATCCGAAACCTTTAGCGATTATGCGATTTGATTTCACTCCCTTTCGTATAAGGTATTTCCTAGCAGATTGGGCTCTTCGCTGTGAAAGGTCTTCGTTAGATCTTAATGTCCCTCTAGAGTCTGTGTGTGATATTAGCTCTATTGTTAATCGTTTATTGTTTTTTAATGTTTCCGCTAATTTGCTAAGACTTTTTTTTGCTTCAGCGTTTAGTTTTGCAGAGTCGTATCCATAGTAGATGTTTGATATCTTTATAGACTCGTTTTTCATGACTATCTCCGTCGATTGGTTATTATCCAGAATAGATGTAAGCTCTGTTGGATCACCGATGTGTTGGTATGCAAATAGATTGTTTCCTGGAGTAAACAGTTCTTGGATAATATTATTATCTTGGTCTACAATTGCTACTTTTAGGTTTTGCTCTCCTGTCTCCACCTGTATTATATAGCGGGCATCATAAGGTAGGTCTTCCGCGATAAATAGAGCATTTTCATCGGTTTTGACATACGCTAACTCTAAGTAATCCTTGTCTTGAATCTCAATATTGTAGATTGCTTTTACGTCGCCGGGTACGTCTCGATAAACGATACCACGTAGATCTAACATATACGGATCAGTGTCATTTAGAGTGAAAAGACTGAGTTCATCCACTTCGTCCAGCGCAAACATCTCGAAGACGAAAACTCCCTTAGAATTAACTTGTAACTCACTAATGACATTGCCGACTTCATCCGTTAGACTTAACGATATGTGTTTTGAATTATCTGTGGTATTGGCTAGCTGAATACCATAACGACCGGGGTCGGGTTGGCGATTAAAAACGAAATTACCGTTAGCATCCGTCATGGTTGTTTCCAGGACATTCCCATCCATATCTAGTAGTTGAACTTCCGCATTGGCAATGGGAATGCCTTCTTGTTTCATTATGCCTGTTATTTTCGCGCTTTCTGTTTCTATCTTTCTTAGTTTGAATGAGTATAGGTTGTCTCCCTTTTTGCTCGTTGGTCTATTTGAACTGAAGTAGCCTGAGTTTTCATCTATTAGACTTATTCCAAAATCATCAAATGGTGTATTTATTGGATACTTCAAGTTGATTACATTTTCTAAGGTGTAATCATCATCTACACTATATATGTCAAGACCGCCATAACTGTCAAGCCCATCAGAAGAAAAGTATATCTTGTTATTGTGATAATGAGGAAAAACTTCATTGCCTACGGTGTTCACCCAATTGCCAAGGTTAATTGGAACACCCCAGCCACTAACAGTAAGATAGGAAACATATAGATCCATACCACCAAAACCGCCAGGCATGTCTGAGGAGAAGAATAGTTTTTTTCCATCTTCGCTTATAGTAGGATGTGCCGCTGAGAAGCTTTTTTTGCACACTTCTAGTTCTTGCTCATCTGTGATTTTGCCATTATCATCAATAGTAGCCTTTATTATCTTTAGATTATTGTGTCCTTTAAAATTCTTAGTGGATACGGTGTAGTAGATGGTTTTTTCAAAAACACAGAAAGGCCCTAAGTTTGTGTGTTTTGATGATTTAAGCCCATTCAAGGAGAAGGGACTTTTTCGGGATATCTCTCGTTTATT
>JAJRRH010000153.1 GCA_024279715.1 Bacteroidota bacterium | reverse complement strand
TTCTCTGCAAGTCCAACAGCCCAAAAGAACAACCCTTTTTTGATGCCCTTAAGATCCGCCCCCTTTGCCATTATTTTCTCATATATTTTTTCAAGTAATCGTGGCACAGCTGAAAAAACCTCTGGTTTCACCTCTTTAATGTTTTCTCCAATCGTTTCCATTGACTCCGCATAATAAATGCCCGTACCAGAGTACAAGTATAAATTCGTAATCATCCTCTCAAAAACATGGCAAAGCGGTAGGAAACTAACCCCTTTACCACCCGGTTCCAGATGAAGACGAGGTTCACTAGCAATAACATTAGAGACAAAGTTGTTGTGGGATAACATCACCCCTTTAGGATTGCCTGTCGTGCCCGAAGTGTATATCAACGTGGCGAGCGACATGGGGTCTACTTGGTCTTTATATGCCATCAACTTGTCCAGGTCTCCTTCTTTTCCTTTTTCTAGGATCTCTTTCCAGGAAGGAATGCCTTCATGATTTTCAAAGATGTATATCTTCTCAAGTGCGGGATACTTCTCTTGTACTTTTTGTAATTTTCGGTATAAATCCAAATTGCTCACAAATGCCATTTTTATCCCCGCATCTTTGAAAATGTACAGATAGTCTTCCTCCGTAATGGTCGGATATACTGGCACATCGACAGCGCCTATCTGTAGGCATCCTAAATCAACAATATTCCATTCTGGACGATTGTTATGCGAGATGATTGCTATTTTATCGCCCGGTTCTACACCGACGGACAAAAGCCCAAGACTCATCTGGTGAGAGAGGTCGTAGACATCTTGTGTGCTGAATTTTTTCCATTTCCCATTCTCTTTGCCTGCAATACAGGTGTCTAAAGGAAAGATTTCTAATTGGTAGCTGAGAAAATCAAATATTCTTGTGGGAGTAGTCGCCATAATTGTCCGGTTCTAAAATATAGGGCAATTTAGCAAAATTATTTACTCACCGTGTGTCTTCCACTGTCTAAAAATCCAATAGTTGGTAATTCTTTATTTTCATTGAATAAATCATAGACCATTTTTAGTTCTTTCCATAAGGCAACATCATCCTTTTGCGTTTTATACACCTCTTTTAAAGACTTGAGCTTAGCGTCGGTGAGTCTGGATGGAAAGATAGTAACGGGAATTGTATTCTGTCCAGAATTTTTAGCCTCGACACATAAGATGTAGAGTTCTTTTATCTTATCATCCGTAATCGGTAAACAACCTATTGTAACACAATTTCCATGTATGAAAATATCACCGCCTAGTTTGTTTTTTTCTCCGAGTATCTTGTCCGATGGATTGGGATAATTAATGCCCATACTAAGATGGTAATTGCTGTTTGGATTGAACCGATTGATGTGATACATCCCCTCCGGTATCTGAAGGTCACCCTGTTTTCGTTTAGGTCCAATATCCCCTGATGTAGCACAAACCTCATAAGTGATTAATTTTTGATATTTTTTGTCGGTTGAGTTTTTAGCCCATACTTCGATCTCTTTTTCTTCTTTGAAAGCCCTAAGGTAAAGACGAAGTTTGTTAGCTTTCAAATCTTTGTTGCTCAAGGTCTTTTCTATAAAATCACCTTTGTCATCATAAGCAGCTCTTGCCCGCGGATATTCTTTTTGAGATTGTTTGAAGTTCATTTGTGTGAAAGCGAAAAGAATTATTACGGACAAAGATAGAATGTATTTCATGTTGTGGTGTTATGTGGATGTTGTATTTGTGGGGTATGTTAGAATGTATTTTATTCATTATTATTGTGAAAAGACGCATGAATTTATGTAAGAACGATATTTATTTCATTTTAACACACACATCCTGAATGGAAATCCAACAGCGGGAGTATTATTAAAAAACCGATTCTTGTATTACCAATGAATATTATCTATTTTTGAAAAAAATAATCAAGGGGAAATGACAAATAAAATACTAGTTATATTGGGTGCTGTTGCCATAATTGCCACGGTCTTGTCTTTTGATTATGGAAGTGACTTTATTGCAGATTACAATATCGAAGAGGTTAAGCGATTTCATCAGTTAAAGTCTGGTGACGGAGAGGGATTGATATTTGAGACCAATGACTTATTTGCATCATCTGGTGAATGTGTTGGTTGCCATGGACTAGACCCTCTTGGTAATGCTAGCGTGACCGCAAATGGAAATGATATTAATCTAATTGATGATTGGCGCTCCACCATGATGGCAAATGCTGCTAAAGATCCTTTTTGGAAAGCAAAAGTAAATCATGAGACCCTCGTCTATCCGCAACATAAAGATGCTATTGAATCATCCTGTACGGATTGTCATGCACCATTAGGTTATTTTAACGCCATACATAATGGGCTAGATCAATATACCATGGCGGATCTTGAGGCAGATTCTATTGCCAAAGATGGCGTGTCTTGTGCTGCGTGTCATCAGCAAATGCCCGATTCTGCTGGGCATCATATTTCTGGAGAGATGTATTTTCAAGAGACGAACTTGTACGGGCCGTATACCAATCCTTTTGGTGGTCCTATGGAGTCCTTTGTAGGATTTGCTCCTGTATATGATGAGTTCATCACCAAGTCTGAAGCATGTGCGGCATGTCATACACTCGGCACAGAGACGATTGACTATGATGGCGTGATTACCGAAAATTTGTTCATCGAGCAAGCAACCTATCATGAATGGCTGAACTCTAATTATAATAATTCTACAAAAGTAGGACAGCAATGTCAAGATTGTCATATGCCTGCAGTCAATGAAGATGTAGTTATCGCAGCCAACCTTTTGTTCTTGCCACCTCGAAATCCCTTTTATCTGCATGAATTTGTGGGAGCCAATGTGTTTATGTTGAATATGCTCAAAGATAATCTTGATACATTGCATGTAAGCGCATCTAGTGCACAGATGGATTCCTCTATCAATAAGACTCTGAATATGTTGCAAAATAACGCTTTAGAAATAGAAATCACGCAATTGTCGCGTGATGACAGCACGGAGGTATTGGTAGAGATAACCAATAAAGCTGGTCATAAATTCCCTTCGGGATATCCTTCGAGACTGGCATTTGTAGAATTGTTGGGTGTCAATCCTGCCACAGGGGATACTCTATTTGCCTCAGGACTGATGGATGAAAATCATGACATCATCAATAGAGATGAGAATTACGAACCACATTACGACTATATCAATTCTGAAGAGCAAGTACAGATATATGAAATGGTGATGGGGGATGTGAATGGTGACGTGACCACCGTTCTCACCAGAGCAAAAGAACCAATTAAGGACAATAGACTCGTACCCTTCGGATTTTCAACAAATCATATTTCGTATGATACTACATTGATGGCGGGACTTGTGTTAGCGGATGATAATTTCAATCTAGACGAACAAGGTTTTGAAGGTACCGGAAAAGACAATATACGCTACAAATTCTTTACAGGAGATATAAATACAGTTATTCAGATTACCGCAAAAGTGTATTATCAGTCTATTCCTGCTCGATGGTTGGAGTCGATGTTTGAATACTCTTCAGATCAGATTGATTTCTTTGGTGAAATGTATGCAGCCGCTGATCACACCCCAATTTTTATTGTTGCAGATACCTTGATGAGTGGTCTGGTTGGGGTGGATGAAGTGGTGGAAGAGGATTATTCATGGTTTGTATATCCGAATCCTAGTCGTGATGGAAAGGTGTCTATCCAAGCAGAGGGTGGAATATCCTTTGAGAGAGTAGATGTATACGACGCAGCTGGACGATTGGTAGAGTCTATGTCTAATCTACGTCACCATCGATTAGATATTCAACTTCCTGACTCCAAAGGGTATTATTTTATTACTTTGCGTTGGAAGGATGGGGTAGAGGTTAAGCAAGTGTTGAGGTTGTAATCAGGACTGCACTGTCCTTAACCCGAAAAATTCATTAATTTTTCAGCGATTAAGTAACACTTGTAAATTTGGGGTTTTTCAAACACCCAAATTTGGGTGTTTCTAAATCGGGGTTTCATGCTTTGCTTCCCACAACTCAGCCCACAGTTCTGCTGAGCTTGTCGAAGTATTCATACAAGGCCCTTTTTTTGTATGAATAAATCGGGTTAAGTGAACGGTTGAGTGTTTTGTAGTTGCTGTAAGGATGTGTGGAACAGGTCTCGTTTGTTTTTCCAAAAAAAACAATGGATCGAACGCTTCCACATCTTTGATAGCTTCATTAAGTATATTTTGTCCAAAAGTGGTGAGAGTTACTATCTGTTCATCAAATACTATAAACTCATCTTCAAAATAAACTCACCCCAGTTTTCATCACTTCCATTTCAAACTCTCTTTGGTAGGGATAAATATTGTCAGGACTGCTTATTAAAACAATTGCAAAGACAAAGAGTATGATAGCAATGACTGGAAGGACAATAGTAAATGCTTTGTGAAGATTCACTTTATCTATATATCGTTGCATTAGATAGATAGTGAAAAACCAAAAACTAAAATAGATAAAAAAGTCAAAGACAAATTCAAAAATAAATATTTGATAAGACATGGATGTATGCCAGCCCGAGCATATAAAAGGTAAAGGGAAGCCATAGAGTATCTCGTCAGGTCCGTTAACCACAGCGACCTGCCACCATTTGGTAATTACGATGAATGATATTAGCGTCAGGGGTAGGACAAGTTTCCAAAGAAGCTGTTTCATTTTTGAAATATGAATTAATTCAAAGAAAACAAGAGGTTATCTATAGAGTTGAGAAATATATGTCCACGTCCACGACTCATTATTGAATCCTCCGTATTCCCAACAGGCGATGACTATATTTCTCCTCTTCAGGATTGAAGATGCCCATTTTATCTAACGGATCAATACGAACAAAACCCGATGCGTGTATAATTAGTCCCTCTTCAAATACAATTCCAACATGCGTTATTTTGGCGTCCGCCTCATTGTTGTCTGCACTGCAAAAAAAAGCAAGATCACCTTCTTGAACTTCGTGGATACTTTGCACCTCATCTCCTTCAAGTCCTTGTTGCCAAGCATCTCTTTTAAGTGAAAATCCTAGGGTACGCATCACTACCTGCGTAAAGCCAGAACAGTCTATGCCCATTGATGTCTTGCCGCCCCACAAATAGGGTGAATTAATAAACTGATTGGCGACATGAAACACTTTCTCGCCATCTGGTATATTCTCATCCTCGCTCAATAATACAAGCTCTATCTCTCCTTCAAACGAAGGGTGGAAGGTAGGCTCTTCCCTGATTATACTACCGGGACAGAGGTCTATGGTGTCCATCGATTCCGTGTTTATCCAATGTTCGCCAATCCAAACCGTATGCATCACAAACTCAGAGTGTGCTGCTGGCAAATGTAGTTTTTTGTCTATCCAGCACTCATAGTCATCCGTTGTGCCTTTGATTTTTACCCATTTCTCTTTTTCTTCCAACACCATATACTCTTCTCCAAAGAGTAGCTGAGTAATCATCTCCGATCGGTCATTGGGCTCTTTTCTCCCTGGCACGACACTTAGTCCTATTACACCTGTCATATTTCTTGTATTTGTTGAAAAAAAAATAACAACAATACCTTACGAATAGGGCATTGTTGCTAATAATAAATCTTGGTTACACATTCTCTATAACCATAGCAGAAGCTCCACCACCACCATTGCAGATGCCGGCAGCGCCATATTTTCCACCATTTTGTTTCAATACATTGATTAATGTTACAATGATTCTCGAACCACTATTTCCCAATGGGTGACCTAGAGATACTGCCCCACCGTTGACATCCACCTTGGAGGGATCTAGTTTGAGTAACTGCGTGTTTACAATACCCACCACAGAGAAAGCTTCATTTAGTTCCCAATAGTCAATGTCTTCTATTTTCAACCCCGCTCGATCCAATGCTTTCGGAATAGCCTTGGCTGGTGCAGTAGTAAACCATGTTGGGTCTTGTGAAGCATCGGCAGCAGAAACTAGTTTTGCAAGTGGTTTAAGTCCTAATTCTTCCATTTTCTCTTTGCTCACTAAGATGAGTGCCGAAGCACCATCATTAAGCGTGGATGCGTTAGCAGCAGTTACCGACCCGTCTTTTGAAAATACAGCTCGTAAGGTCGGTATCTTCTCAAGTTTAACGTTTTTGTACTCCTCATCATGATCCACAATGATGGC
>JAJRRH010000152.1 GCA_024279715.1 Bacteroidota bacterium | reverse complement strand
TTAATCAACTCTTAATTCATTATAGACTTAGTGTCGTAATTCATATAGCTTCATCTTTATATATTGTTGATATTTATGTCAACTACAGCAAAAATGTTGTTTTGAAAGGAGATTTATAAGCCAATCTATCTGCGAAATCACGAAAACACATTTTCTATGAAAAAAACACACCTGCGTAATGTGCTGTATATTAGTTATAAACAGAGTTATTATACGTTTTGTTACTTAGGATAAACAAAATTAACTACATATTGTATATCCTAAGCAACAACAATCAATTAATATCGTTATATTTGCAGGTATAAGCACAATATGTTTAGAGCAAACAACAAATGTATTGTATATATGCAATGTATAATAAACAAAAATGGAAATTTTAATCTCAAGACATCAAGATATTATCCGCAACGCAGATCTGTCATTTCAGAAGTCTATTATCGATGAACTGCCTTGGGACGAACAATTGTTGGGTATTAAAGGATCTCGTGGCGTTGGAAAAACCACCTTGATGATTCAATACATCAAAAAATCCTATGGCATGTCTAGCAAGGCGCTCTATATATCATTGGATGATTTGTATTTCACCAATCACCGCCTGATTGATTTCGTAAAAACATTTGTGCAGAATGGCGGTGAACACCTATTTATTGATGAAGTGCATAAGTATGACAATTGGTCGGTAGAATTGAAAAACATCTATGACATATATTCCAAATTGAGAGTAGTATTTACAGGCTCTTCACTTCTAGAAATACTCAATGCACGAAGCGATCTTAGCAGACGGGCATTGGTGTATGACACACAAGGGTTGTCTTACCGTGAGTATCTTGAGCTGTTCCATAATATAAAGTTAGGCCAAGTGAGTCTGCAAGATATCCTGAACAATCACCTCGAGATATCCGCTTCTGTAAAAGATAAAATGAATCCTTTGGAGTTATTTAGCAACTACCTTCGAGTTGGATATTTTCCATTTTACAATAATAACTCGGCAACATATAATGTAGAAAATCAGTATGATGGCAGAATGAGGTATAATAACGGAACACATTTTAATAACGAAATACGATATCACAAGCGACTACAGGAAATCATCAACATGATTGTTGAGGTCGAATTACCTATGCTTAGAAATACCGATCCATCCATCATCCCCAAGATCAAAAAACTGATATACATCGTGAGTCAGTCGGTGCCGTATAAACCCAATATTTCTAACTTATCATCACTTGTCGAGAGCAGTCGGAAAACTTTGCTTGAGTATATCCATTATCTGAGTGATGCCAATGTGTTCAAATCATTATTAAAGAGTGCGCATGGCAATAGTCTGCTGCAAAAACCAGACAAACTATTTCTCGAAAACACCAATTTCATGTATGCCATCAACCACGATGGACCAGTGATTGGAAATGTACGAGAAACATTTTTTTTCAATCAAGTCTCCTATCGCCATCAAGTAACCTATCCGCATGTTGGAGATTTCTTAGTAGATGACAAATATATATTTGAGATAGGCGGTAAGTCAAAATCCAATAAGCAGATAGCAAAAGAAGAGAATGCCTATGTCGTAGCAGATGATATCGAATTTGGATTTGGTAATAAGATTCCTTTGTGGCTGTTTGGGTTGTTGTATTGATTTAAATATAACACTCTTTTATGTTCGGTCATACAAAGTGTTGGTGATTTAAATATGAAGCTTATAATTGCGCTATGGTTCCTTTGGGAGGTGGATCTAATGATTGTTTAGCAAGAAAGTATTAACCTTGAAAAATGGGGATCAGAATTAGGAAATACTTCTTTGAAGAGATAGATTTTTTTCATTCAAAAAGAATCAGCATTTATAGAGTATCTTCGTATGACTATTATAAGATAAAATACAACACCATGATAATAGAAGAGTTTTACAAAGCATTCGCAGACCTAGATGCAGAACGTATGGTTGCATGTTATCATCCCGATATAGTTTTTGAAGACCCCGCTTTTGGGCAACTGCATGGAGAAAAAGCCAGAAATATGTGGCGGATGATATGTCAATCTCAAAAAGATAAAGGCTTTGTAGTAGAGTACAGAGATCTTAATCTACATGGGGAAGTCGGTTCGGCAAAGTGGGATGCCTACTATGTTTTTAGTCAAACTAGCAGGAAAGTTCACAATAAAATCACCGCCAATTTCAAGCTCAAAGATGGATTGATAATAGAACATAACGATAATTTCGACCTTCATAATTGGAGTAAACAGGCAATGGGGCTGAAAGGATTCTTGCTCGGTAGAACAGGATTTTTTAAAAGAAAACTTCAAGAGCAAACCAATAAGTTGTTGCATAACTTTGAAGAGCGAAACAAATAGCATTTATTAAAACAACAAGAAACGGAATACAATTTTTCGAGTAAAAACAAGTATATTAAAGGGTGAGATAAGCAGGTAGCCAGCAAATAATAAGTGTCAAAGACCATTATTGCTGTAAAGCATAGTTGAATTATCACATTAGACATAGAAAGTATGAAAGCCAACATAATCTTAATGATAGTACTTACTCTTTTTTCATGTAAAAAGGATGAAGAGGAATTAGAAATCTCTAATACAAGAGGGGATAGTGGCGTGACGCTCAATATACCTCTCAGTGGTAGTTTGCAGAATCCATCTTTCGCACCTGATGGTGAGCAAATAGTTTTCACACGATTCGTCAATGGGTATAACCAAGAGCCTGCCGAAATATATAGTTTTAATCTAACTACCAATGCGCTCCACTTATTGGTTTCCGATGGCAGCGGAAATGTAAACCTTCCGGGGTCATCATGGAATAATGGGAAAATAGTTTTTTCATCGAGTCGAGAGCCACATGATGAAATATTTATTGTCGCTGAAGATGGTCAGAATGGTGATGAGATTCAGATAACAAACCGTGCTAATAATGTTGCTTACGAACCCACATTTAATCCTGATGGTGATTGGGTAGTTTTTGAATCGCATATATTGGATGTAGAGGGAAATGGTGTCGTCACCAAGTATAAAGTGGATGGCACTTCGTCTTACATAGCACTTACTCCACAAGGGGATGATTGTCGCCAGCCCAATTGGTCTCCACTAGGAGATAAAATTTTGTATCAAAAAATGGAAAACAACCAGTGGAATATTTGGGTGATAGATGCCGATGGGTCCAATCCCGTGCAAGTAACTAGTAATATAGGTAATTGTACAGATGCATCATTTACTTCTGATGGCTTGGGTATTGTTTTTAGTAGTGATTATGAAGTGGATATTGCCAATATCTATCAGATAAATATAGATGGTAGCAATGCAGAAAAAATCACCAGTTTTGATGGATATGATGGTGCCGTTTCTATATCCAATAGCGGAGATAAATTGGTCTTCGAATCCATCAATGCAGACCCGGATGAGTCGACAGGAACGAAGATAGTTTTGTTAGATTTGTAAAAATAGATCTCCTGCCGATATCTAGTTGGCAGTGTTTCATCCCATATTATCATCTAATAGTCGAAATAATCATATTTATTTCCAATAGAATTTGATAGAGAATGAAACGGCTCGTACATTTGCGATACGGAATATACACATGGACTGCCATTGATAAGAGCTTTAAAGGTGCGTCAGGCATCTGAAAAGTCGATGAGTATTTTGCGTTATTAACCAGCTAAGTTATTTGAGTCAAGACCCTGTATTCTGTTATTTAATCAGTATCTCCAGCATGGTTGTGTCTTGCCAGAATTGTTAAGCCAAAAATAATACTACAATGACCTTAAAAATGAACCCCATATTTTTATTAATATTCTTATTGTTAAATGGCTTTGTTGCCTCTTCGCAAATCATACCTGCTGCAGACAGAATAGATTGGACGCCAGGCTTGCCAGATGGCATTCCGAATACTTCGTCATGGATTACTAAGAATGTGGTTGCTGATTTTAGCGCGGATAATTCAGGTACGAATAATGCGCTCAGTCAGATACAGAATGGTATAGATAATTTGGCTAGTAATGTAAACCATATAATATATTTCCCAGCTGGCACATACCGTCTAGAAGGGAGCTTGTCATTAAGAAGTAATATAGTGCTTCGTGGTGCCAGTGCTTCGAATACAAAGCTTGAATTCTACAACCCCACCTCATCGGCTTGTATTTCAGGTTTACTATATGATTATGGCGTGTGGCAAAACTTGAATACTTCTGTTTCCAAAGGTGTATTGACGTTGGCGGTTCCAAATGCTTCTTTGTTCGAGGTTGGTGGATTTGCTGAGCTCCAACAGACTAATGACAATAGTTTAATGACAGATTTTCAGGGCACACCACCACCTGATTGGGGGCAAGATGTAGTGGGGCAGTTATTTGAAGTAGCTTCAATCAGTGGTAATAATATTACGTTCAAAACGCCAGTGCATATATCCTATAACACCAATCTGTCTCCTAAAATTCGTCCGATAGGCCTTATCTCCAATATAGGAATAGAAGGTATGCATGTAACACTCAAAACCGATACGGACGTTTCGCTTATCGCATTTGGCAATGCAGCATATTGCTGGGTTAAAGATATCATCAGTTTTAAAACAAGAAAAGCCCACCTTAGCTTTGCAAGGTCTCTTGGGTGTGAAGTGAGAGGGTCTCAATTCTCCCATTCGTATAATTATGATGGTGGTGGACATGGCTATGGTGTTGCGCTAGGTATTCATACGTCTGATGTATTGGTAGAGAACAATTCGTTTGATCATTTGCGTCACTCTATGTTATTTCAGTTAGGGGCAAATGGCAATGTATTTGCGTACAATTATTCGCAGCGCGTACATGGAGAAGCAGTAGTAAGTAATTTTGTGTATTATCCACCTGATATTTCAGCGCATGGGCTCTTTGCTTATATGAATTTATTTGAAGGCAATAGTGTTCAGGCAATTGGCAATAGTGATGCTTGGGGTCCGATAGGGCCAGGCAACACGTACTTACGTAATAGAGTAGAAAGTGACCAAACGGATTTGGGATATAATTATTTTGATGCAACTACTCACACAAATGCTATTGGTAATAGTTTCATTACACTGAACGATCGTTATGGTTTGGCCTCTAATAATATTGAACATGGCAACTTGATAGATGGTGAAGAAATATGGGATTCAGAAGTTAGTGATAACAATATACCTGACTCGTACTATTTAACAGAAAAGCCAGAGTTCTTTGGAAATAAACCTTGGCCAATTTATGGACTGACCGAAGGTTATGAGGAACCGCTGCCTGCTCAAGATAATCTTATTCCATATTATGAAACGAATAAAGATGAGTTGATGAAAATACGAGGCCCTAGAACTATTTCACCTGGACAATCGATTACATTATCTATTGAATATACAGCCCTTCAAGATAGAAGATTACATGTTGCGTTGTCCGATGGAAACGGGATTATTCAGGCAGGATATTTTGGGGATGATGCCATTCAAGTATCCAGTGGTCATGGAGTAATAGATGTGGAAATAGTCGTTCCTGCAAACCTTTCTAGCGCAGGAACTTATTCTGTCTTTCTCGCAGAGATTAATTCACCGAGTCCTTTTTGGGCGGCAGGGAATTATATTTGGAAGTTAAATCAATATGATGTTCGATTACAAGAGGATGTGGACTATAGCGTTGATCTCAATCTTACCACAATGCTTGAAGGCTGCTTTGAAGAGTCGCAACAGATGATGAGAGATGATCTTAGAAATATTGGTGTATTGCCACTCGTAGAGCCATATACTGCGCTTGGGTATACTCAAGTGATGGGTGGAGGAGAAACTACCACTTCATCTGTTCTTAATGTTATTGGCAATGATGCTATCGTAGATTGGGTGTTAGTGGAGTTAAGAGATCCAGAAAATCCTTCTATAATCCTTGCTACCCAATCTGCATTATTACAACGGGATGGAGATATAGTTAGTGCCAATGGATCTGCTGCATTGACTTTTGACGGATTAAACTTTTCAAGTGCGTATATCGCAATTCGTCATCGAAATCATTTTGGTATTCGTAGTGAAGTGCCTTATCCAATCCAAGATGTAATCAACCTAAATTTTTCAAGTAGTTTGATGGGTATTCACGGAATGAATTCTACTAACAGTATCGGGAGCATTCGGGTGATGATGTCAGGCGATGCCAACCATGATGGAGCAGTAAATTCTATTGACAAAAATGATTATTGGCGATTGCAAAATGGACAGGCATACAATTACCAAGAATCTTCGGCTGATTTTGATTTAAACGGTATTGTTAATCCTGTGGATAAGAATTATTTTTTCAGCCCAAATAATGGTGAGTCGGAGCAACTCGAATAGTGAGTGATTTCTTTTTGAAGAAAAGCGCAATAAAACAATTAGGTAAATTAAAATTTAACATAGATGTAATCATTATATTTGAGGTGTAATTCGTGTCGATTCATTTCAAAAAAAGTATATGCTAAAGTTAGTTTTATTATCGTTTTTCTCTGTTCTAATTTTAGATATAAGCTCTCAGAATTACACAAATTACTTTACCGGAGACATCACGGATGCTTTAACTAATCCTGATTATGGAGTATGCCTGATGGGTGGGGCTACCGAGCATGATGAGGCCATGAAATGGTTTTTGGAAAAGGCAAATGGGGGTGATGTAGTGGTATTGCGAGCCAGTGGTAGTGACGGATACAATGACTATTTTTATTCAGAACTGGGAGTTGCTATTAATTCTGTGGAGACCTTTGTTATTCATAATGCGGCAGGTGGTATTGACCCTTATGTACTGCAACAGGTAGGAAATGCTGAAGCGATATGGTTTGCGGGTGGCAATCAATACGATTATGTATCGTACTTTAAGGATAACGCTATGGAGGATGCCTTAAATTATCATATCAATATCAAGCAAGGCGTTATTGGTGGTACAAGCGCCGGAATGGCAATAATGGGTGGGTATTATTTTGATGCGGCCAATGGAACAGTCTCGTCTTCTCTAGCACTCAGTAATCCGTATCACTCCAAAGTATCATTGGGATACAATAACTTTATTGACGTGCCTTATTTGGAGAATGTTATCACTGATTCGCATTATGATGATCCTGATAGGCGAGGAAGACATACGGTATTTTTGGCGCGATATGCAAAGGATATTGGCATTCGCTCTTTCGGTATAGCTTGCAATGAATATACAGCCGTTTGTATTGATGAAGAAGCAAATGTTAATGTCTATGGAGATTATCCAAACTATCAAGAATTCGCTTATTTTCTGCAAGCTAATTGTGTGGATGATTATCAACCGGAGCTTTGTGTGTCGGCAAGTCCATTGCATTGGGAAGGAGCGAATGATGCTGTCAAAGTATATAAAGTGCCCGGAACACCTACAGGAGAGCACTCATTTAATATTAATGATTGGACGACAGGGAGTGGTGGCACTTGGGAAAATTGGTTTGTGCAAAATGGGGTGATTAGTTACCTGCCTGGCGAAAATCCTAATTGCGACCAAGTGTTCATAGAAGAGATTGATGAAAATGAATTTGTCGTTTTTCCAAATCCTTTTACGGAGGTTATCACCGTACCAGTTAAAGCTGTTTTTGATTATACCATATTCAATTTATTGGGAGAAGAAGTCTTGAGTGAGAGAAGAAAAATGTCTCCAAATATTGTCACTTCAGACCTACCTAAAGGAATGTATATGCTTGAAATTATTGTGGATGGTCATGGGCAAATAATTAAAATTATAAAATAATACTATGACGCTGCTTTGAAGGAAATGAATGCTGCTAATCAATTTTTAATTCTAGTTTTATGTACAGGGCTCCCATATTCGTGTGTTCAGATCGACAATAGGTAACAGGGATATCCTTCCAGATATTTGGACGTATATGTTGAAGGAATAATTTCTTATTTCAATCACAAGTAGTCAACGTAAATCGATAATCCTCAATACCCGAAATCGGTTTAATAACAGCGTTTTTTCTCTCCCATTTCTCGCCATTTGGAAAAATAACATGCAGAATACCAACGCCTTTCCCGAGTTTCACCTCTGCATCATCTCCGTATCGACTAAAGAGTTTTGATTCAATTTCGGAGTCATTAAGAGCTTCCGTCGTCAAGGTGATTTTAGAATTAGTAGAGCTGAAAAAATAATGATCGCCATCAAAGACAAATGTTATTGACTCAGTAATTACCTCCTTGTTTCTCTCTACGTATCGCAATTCATTGACTGTCCATATAGAATCTCGACCACCTTCAAGCAATTGAGCGGACATATCATGACAATCACATCCTGAGTCCGAAAAGTATTGCTCTCGATGGGAGTACCATTTGTCTTTGAGGATATATAGTTTTTCTTCACCTGTCGTTTCGCTAATTAAAGAGAAACTACTCTCATTATTACCTTGAAACCAGAATAATTCCGAGGTCAATTCAGGCGCTCTGCATTCTACTTTTCGGAAAAAAAGAATGCCACATGAGCCTAAGAATACGACGCCAAGGAGGGATGAAAGTATTAGGTGGAATTTCAGTTTTGATATTACCATATTGACAAAGGCTTAGTTCTAAAGATACGTAATTCGGATTAAAATAAGTATTGAGAAAGCAATTACTCCTCAATCCGTTCAATTTCATATCCTGCTTCTTTAACTGCTTTTATCACGGTGGATTCATCATCATCGTCTAGTTCTACTTCTAGAATTTTGTCTGGATTATCTGTGTCCACTTTCCATTCATCTAGATTATCTAATTCATTAAGAAAGGGAGTCACTGATTTGATGCAACTTCCACAATTGATGTTGGTTTTGAATTTTACAATTTTCATATTCTTATATTTTTATAATTAATAGTTTATAATTCTCTTCTTCGCAATCGCAGACTATTCGCCAATACCGAAATTGAACTCATCGACATGGCAGCACCTGCAATCATTGGATTCAATAGAAATCCATTGAAGGGATACAAAATTCCTGCCGCAATTGGAATGGCAAAAATATTATATATAAATGCCCAGAACAAATTTTGACGTATCGTTTGCATCGTAGCTTTTGAAAGACGGATTGCCTTAGTAATCTGTTTTAAGTCTGATTGCATAAGTGTGATGCTAGCACTCTCCATCGCAATGTCAGTACCACTACCCATCGCTATCCCTACATCGGATTGTGCTAAGGCATGTGAGTCATTGATGCCATCTCCTGCCATTGCTACGATTTTCCCTTTTGATTGCAGTTCTTTTACAAAGTCGCCTTTGTCTTTTGGCATCACATTAGCTTGAAAATTGGTAATACCCACCTGTTTGGCTATGGCAGCGGCAGTTTTTTCATTGTCGCCAGTGAGCATGTGTATTGCTATGCCCATTTCCTGAATTTTCTTAACGGCATCCTTGCTACTTTCTTTCGTCTTATCTGAAATGCCAATAATGGATAAAACTTCTTCATCATTCCCAAAATAAACTACTGTTTTGGCTGCAGACTTCATTTCTTCAGCCGTATTGTATAATGAATCTGAAATAGCTATTTGTCTTTGTTTTATGAATCGATCGTTACCTATGGTATACGATATAGAATTGTTTGTCGCAAGCACACCCATTCCCGTTACACTATTAAAGTTTTCTACTTCTCTTGCTTTTACCCCTTTTTTTCTAAGATAAAAAACAATAGCTTCAGCCAACGGATGCTCCGATTTTGACTCCATCGAAAGAATAATCTCAAGCCAAGTATTTATGTCATCTTCACGATTCCACACCCAATCCGAAACAGTTGGTTTGCCTTCAGTGATAGTGCCTGTCTTATCGAGAATCAAGGTGTCTATTTTGTAGGCGGTTTCTAGTGCTTGCGCATCTTTAATAAGTATGCCTTGTTGTGCGCCTTTGCCAATTCCTACCATCAATGCAGTGGGTGTTGCCAGTCCCAAAGCACAAGGGCAAGCGATAATAAGTACCGTTACTAGAATAGAGAAGGCATACGTAAGACTTGGTTCAGGACCTACGAAATACCAAATAGCAGCACTTATTAAGGCAATGCTTATAACTACAGGGACAAAAATACTGGCTACTTTATCGGCTAGTTTTTGAATGGCAGGTTTGCTCGCTTGTGCTTGCTCTACAAGTCGAATTATTTGCGATAATAATGTCTCGCCACCCACCTTGCGAGCTATGATTCTTAAAGAGCCTTTTTGATTGACAGTTCCTGCCAGTACGGTGTCTCCTTTCTTCTTTGAAACTGGTATTGGTTCTCCAGAGATCATGCTTTCGTCAATGAATGACTCTCCTTTTTTCACCTTGCCATCTACAGGTACTTTATCGCCAGGCTTGAGTATTATCATATCTCCTTTTGCTATGGCTGCGAAGTCAATAATCTCTTCTTCGCCATTGCGAATGACGGTAACTTTTGTAGGGTTCAATCCCATCAATTGTTTTATAGCTGATGAGGTTTTACTCTTTGCTTTTTCTTCGAGATATCGACCGAAAAGTATCAATGCAATAATGACTACCGCTGACTCGTAGTATACATGCGGTTCGATACCTCTGCTGCTGAAAAAATCCGGATAGATAGTATTGAAAAAGCTATATAAAAAAGCAACACCTGTGCTCAAAGCAACTAGCGTATCCATGTTGGCACTAAAGTGCTTTAGTTTCTTCCAAGCAATTGTAAAAAACTCAGATCCACTCCAAAAAATTACGGGCAATGATAATGCCATTAAAAGCCAGTTTTCATATTGGATTACTCCTTTTAGAAACATGGATATTATAAATACAGGAATGGAAAAAATAGCCGCAAAGATTAGTTTTTTACGCAATGTATGAAGTCTTTTCTCTTCACTTTCAGCAAATTGTTTTTCGGCTTCTTTTTTGTTGCCGGTGATTATAGAGTAACCAATTTCTTTGGCTTTTGCTTCCAGGGTGTCAAGTTCCACAACATCTGAATCAAACTTTAAGAATACGGATTGATTGGGATAGTTTACTGATGCATCTATCACCCCCTGAGTGGGCTTAAGCCATGTCTCAAGACTTATGGCACAAGCAGCGCAGGTCATGCCAGAGACCTTAAAGCTTTTTTCAATAATGGTGTGCTTTTCTTCAATCATTTTTTAGAGAACAAAGTTTGAACTTTTATTTTTGATGTTCTGTAACAATTGTTCATTATGAATAATGAGTGTTATTCAAACAGAATACTATTTCTCAAATTCATGTTCACTATATGTTATAAAGCCAGGTGTAAACCCTGCTTCTTCAATAATTTTTTTTAATGCTTCCTCTGTTGGTTTTTGAGCAAGGGGCGTAGAGATATATGCTAATCCTTCTTTTAATTCAATATCTACAGAATCGACACCTGATATCTTTTTCAGTTCTTTCTCCATGCCAAAGGCACAGTATGGACATGCCAGCCCCTTAATCTCTATTTTTATAAAGACCCTATCTTGCGCTGTTTGACCACTCATGTTAAATGCCATAATAAAAGCAAATAGGATGGCAGAAATGGAAAATAATTTTTTGCTTATGGATATATTCATATTAGTTTAATTTATTAAAAAACGA
>JAJRRH010000151.1 GCA_024279715.1 Bacteroidota bacterium | reverse complement strand
CAATTACCTCCGTAGCCCATAATTGGATTATACTACTGTCTTTATGAATTGCTGTACTTCCTTCCTGTCCAACAGCTGGCGAGAAAGGGCCAGTTTGGCAATGACCAGTGACCGTAATAAATAATAGAAAGGTGTATAAAGCTATAGATTTTACAGCGCTCATCGCTTAATTATTTTACTTGATATTGATCCCTTTTCACCATATAAAGTGACCAGGTACAATCCACTGCTGCTCTCTCTCATATCAATAGATATTGGATTGCTATTAAGAATTTTAGTCAGTACAACTTCGCCTATAACATCTCGAACGACAATCGTATGATAGTA
This sequence comes from Bacteroidota bacterium, assembly GCA_024279715.1. GTDB lineage: Bacteria > Bacteroidota > Bacteroidia > Flavobacteriales_D > JABDKJ01 > JAJRRH01. The sequence goes on along the minus strand of JAJRRH010000151.1, from coordinate 5,630 downwards.
TTCTATGCTGCTAAGTTGAATGTTAATTGATGTAGAAAATGGGTTAGGTGAAATGCTGATAGAGTTTATTGAGTTGCTCGAAATACCTACTAGAGGGCTTGTTGGAGTAGAAGGAGGGAGGGCAGGATTCCAGTCAGTATAAGAACAACCAAACCAATCACCATTATTGATTTCAGTGTCAACACCTATGTTCAAATACCAGCCACCTACATTCTCAGCGGACCAAGTCCCCCAGTAATTAGGATTACCACCTATGCCAGATTGATCACTATATACGATGTCATTCAAAAATCCTGCGGCAATGTTAACGTCCAACTCAACTAATTCTGAAGCCAATGTTTCAAGTGCCTCTGCTGCTGTACTTGTACCATCAAATAAATACCCGAAAGCTAAAGATTCATTTTCAAGGCCACTATTGAAGTCAATTACCACTACCGATGAGTCTGGTCCATTACCTAGCCAAGTGTTAATGTCATTGAAAATCAACGACTCGGGATTGGTAGCAGAAATGGGAGAGTGTGGTCTTGAAGGTTCCCATGCTTCATATGTACAACCAAACCAACTGCCATCTGAAAGTGCTTCGCCAATACCAGTATTTAGAGTCCAATCACTTAAATTTGTTCCGCTAAACGTCCCCCAATAGTGGGGTTGACCTGCCAAACCTACTTGATCTATATAGGTAATGTCGTTCAAGAACCCACCAGATAGATCAATGTTCAAATTATTGTCATTGACTCCAATAGCCTGTAGCATTTCTTCAGCCGTTGTACTTCCGTTGAATCTATATCCCCAAGCATACCTTGTAGGTGCGCCATATTGAACTTCTCCAAAATCAATAACCAATACGGCTGCATTATCTCCCGTGCCAGTCCAATAAGTAATGTCATTCTGGGTAAATGATTGAGAAGAATAAGCAGCTAACGGCTGGCTAGGTTCTACTGCGGGCGAGAAATCCGTATAACTACATCCAAAAAACACACCATCTTGTAAGCTTTCTGAAATGCCAGAGTTCATTTCCCAAGCGTCAGAAATCAAAGTCCAAGTTCCCCAATAGTTTGGTGCACCACCTATTCCCAAATGACTATTAAAGCTAATGTCATTAAGGAAGCCGCTGGCTATAGCAATATCTAGCATTGGTTCCGAATCGCTAATGGATAATAGCATGTCCGAAGCAGTAAGCCCATCATTTTCGTCAAAAAGATATCCCCAAACATAACTATGATCCGTAGTGTTGTCTAAAAAGTCGATAACTAAAGCGGTGCTGTCAGGACCACTTCCTATCCAATAGTCAACATCGTTAAAACTTATTTGAGAATAGGAAAGTTGGATTATAAAAAAACTGAGAAAAAGTAGTACGTATGATTTCATATATATAAATTATATCAGGAAAAACCAACGTGTCGTCAACCCATAGTTAGGTCATATCTACAGTCACTTTTATCCCGAAAGTTAGTAATAAATTGTATTGGCAGGTCTTCTGACTCGCTCTAGTTTGAGGCTCCTTCCCAATTGAAAATCAATCAGTGGTATTGCCTCAAAATGTTAATTATTGAGCTTACAGCTGCGGGAACAGTTATGGATTTACACCATATTCCCTCTTAGTTCAAAAAGTTTTCACTTAATGAAACCAATATCGACACAAAGATAGTATTATTTAACAAAGGCGTGATAGATTTTCGAATGCATAGTTTGTACACAACTATAACCAGTAAAAGTATTCGTAAAAAAAACTATATCGAACAGTAGTTATGGCTTAAAGCCAAAGTGAGGTATATCCTAATTTCAGTGCTTAGAGTTTGTAGCAAGGTTTTTGTCAAGATTGAGTGTTGTCTGCAGATGTTGGTAGTAAGTAAGGTATCCGGACAGTAAGAGTAAGTGCGTTTTATACGTTTATGCAATCAACCATATTTCTAGTACACAATCAATCTCTCCAAGTCGATTCCTTAACAGGGATTGTTGATTTTTTAAAAAAATCCTTCATTTTATCCCTAAATAGGGGGAATGAATTGAGGTTACTATGCCTGCCACGAGGAATGGTTACCATCTTATTGTCAGTGTTATGTTTGATTAATTCAAAAAGCCTTAGGCTGTGAGAGTAAGGAATCACCTTGTCTTTTGTTCCATGAAAGATAAAAACAGGACATTTCACCTTTTTTATCCATTGATAACTATTAAACTCAAATCTAAGCAACCACTTCATAGGTATAAATGGAGCATGGTGCTTAGCCACCTCAAGCATGCTGTAGTAAGGGGTCTCTAAAAATAATTTTGAAGCTTTAATTTCTGTGGCTAGTTTTATCGACATGCCAGTGCCCATCGATCGCCCATAGAGAATGATCTCGTCTTCGTCAAACAAGGTGCATGCAAGTTCATACACACACTTGGCATCAATATGCATGTTTTTTTCACATCTCTTACCCTTGCTTTTACCAAACCCTCTGTAGTCAAACATCAATACGTCATAGCCATGACTCGTGAGGTCGGAAGCGGTTAGTGACCAGCGTTTTAAGTTGCCCGTGTTGCCATGGAAATAGATGATTAGCCCTCTAGGATCTTCGCTTTTTATGTGAAGAGCATTAATCTCTCCACCTTCAACTGACTCAATGAAGTATTCATCGTATTCCTCACTTATCTGAAATCGATGCTTTTTAGCAATTGGTTTAGCCACAAAAAGTAGCCTCTCTTGGGCAAAATAGTATATACCTATTACTAATAGGTAGACAATCAAAGTGGCTATAAGTATGTAAAAAATCCAATTCACGGTGCTAATCAAAAAATAATTATGGGAAATAGTACTGTATTTCACATATAAATGTCTATGTTTGAGATAAAGAAAGCCTACTGGCATGAACTTTGTCTAACTAATTGTAAAATTAAATATTATTCTATTATGAAAAAAGTATTACTAAGTCTATTTTTACTCATCTTCGTTGGAGTCGGTGTAAATGGTCAAGCCTTGACGCCAGAACAAGAGTTACTGAGCAAACAAATTGAAGACATCAATAAGGAAATTGAAAAAGCTGAGAGGTCAATTCAAAAAAAGGAAAAAGGACTTGAAGACGCTGAGATCACCATTAAAGAACTAGAGTTGACAATAGCCCAGTCAAATAGTGAAAAAGAGGCTAAACAATCTGAAATTGATAAAGTTCAATCCGAAATGGATGGTTTTGATTTAACGGCAATACAGCAGAACTTGAAGGCCTTAGAGTCAGAAAAAAAGAAAGTGATTTCAACAAGTTCAAAAAACTCTAAAGCAATTGCGAAAAAAAGTGGTCAAATTGAAGTGTTATACGCTGAAATAAGAGCTTTAGAAGATGAAAATAAAAAGAACGACGAAGTGTTAATCGCCAAGGATCAGCAAATTAAAGATGCGAATGATTTAGTAATTTCTAATGGATTAGTTCAGAAACAGGCCGCTTTAAAGGAGAAAACCGCAGAATTAACTAGGATTGATAAAAATATCGTTCGATTGAACAGTAAATTAACGAAAGAAAAATCCACCATAGAGAAGTTTAATATTGAGACACAGACCCTAATAGATGAACTTCGTACAAAAAATGAACTGAAAAAACAAAAGCAAGTGCTTTTGAATCAGTAGGCTAGTTTTTTTCTGTAAGAAGCGTATTTTGGTAAATTGTATAGCTTTCTGACTGAATTATGACGGTACTGTTAATAATATATCATGTTTAATTGTTAGAGTTAAATATCGAATAATTTTTTTAACAAGTCCATGCTTGTTGTAATACCCCCATATTTAACCATTAAGACTCAAGCTTGCTAATGCTTGTTAATGTTTTCTAAATCTTCTTTTTTATTATCAATGTTTTTGGTTGTTCTTTTAAAAGACTGTCTAGTGTGAATTTCTTTGGGGCTTTTAATTTTTAAAAACTATAATTGGTAATAAATTCTTCGTCTTACGTTGATGTGGATTCACAAGTAATTAGTCGATAGATTTGCCTTGACTGTCTTGTTTGTGCTCAAGCACATAACTAATTAGGTAGTTTTTCGTATTATATTGTTAGCAATTATAGTATTTATTAATCTCGTGGATAGATTTTACTTGACACGAGTGATATCATTGAATACTTTTGCCTGAAAATACGCCCATCTTTATATAAACACAAAGGAGATGTGCCAAAACTTAAAATTTATGAAAAAAGTCTACTTATCAGTGCTTGTTAGCATTATTTACGTTACTTCATTTGGCTTAGTAGCCATGGAGACGAATGAGATGAATTCTCTGAATTACATTAGTAATACTGAGGAATCTAGTGAAATGGAGGAGGATGTAACATGTGGGTACATTTCTGATGTCCGTATTTATGATCAGGCAACTGATCAGCCCGTTTGGGAAATTGATGCCTTATATGATGGTATTCAGATTGATGCTAATCTACTTCCAAGTAATTATTATATAGCCGTTGAAACGGAAGGTAATATTGAAAGTGTGTCTATATGGGTTAATGGAAATAGCCAGAGCATTGAAAATATTATGCCTTTCACTTACCCTAACGGTGCTGAAAATGGAGATAACTTAAATTTAAGTACCGGATCTTATGATCTTGATGCTGTTGCATATTTATACGATGATGCGTATAATCAATGTTCCTCTGTATGGTTAGCATTTGATATTGTTGATGGTGGATGTGATAATCTTACCTATGCTGGATGGATTGAAGATTGTCCTGATACTTGTACGGGTTCAGAATTTACCATCCAAAATGGAGAACTACCTTCAGGAGGAAGTGGCGACATTGAATATGTATGGTTATTTAACCAATGGGAAACTAATCCTAACAATGCTACAATGATAGCAAATTCAAATTCACCATCGCTTACAACAAGCAACGATGCTTCAGGTTACTACAGAAGATGTGCCCGAAGAGTTGGTTGTAGTGATTATTCTGGAGAGTCAAATTGGATTTATGTTACCGTTAATGATTGTCCTTGTGACAATTTTACGGATGGAGGTTCAATTAGTAATGACTTTACTGCATGTGCAAGTGATGATTTTACTCTTGCAAATATCCAAGAGCCAACTGGTGGAAGTGGAGAAGTTGAAATTATTTGGTTGTTTAATGCCAATGAAGCTGATCCAAGTACTTCTACAATTATTGAAAATGAAACAGGTTATTCTTTAACAATCAATAATTCTGAATCAGGTTGGTACAGAAGATGTGCCCGTAGAGCCGGATGTGATATTTATATGGGTGAGTCGAATTGGGTGTATATTACTATTGACAATAACTGTAACGATTGTGAGGTAATCGCACCAACAGCGGATAATCTTAATCCCGAAATTGATGTTGAATGTGGTGACGCATTTCCTGAAGTAACTTTCTCTGACGAAACTTCTTCAGCAACAGTAATTAACTATGAAGAATATTCAGTTGCTAAATCTTGCGAAATTGATTTCAGTACATATGCTGATTATTCTAACACAAATATATGGTTTCATGCATTTAATACTAACTATGATAAGCATTTTAGATGGACCGAAGGTCATGTAATTACATTCGATGACAATACTGTTAAAGTTATTGGTAGAATTGAAAGTGTTAATGATGCTACTTCAGGATTCTTGATAGAATTCTTTTTCCATGAACTAGAAGATCAATCCACTTTTCTTG
>JAJRRH010000150.1 GCA_024279715.1 Bacteroidota bacterium | reverse complement strand
CTCTTACAATCCGCAATAGGCGAATTAACAAAAGTGAATACCATTACAGGAGAACAAGAAACTATTGTTAAACTTGAAGGATTCCTACGGGGCATGTCCCTTCATCAAGAGTATCTTTTTATTGGGCTTTCGAAATTACGCGAATCATCCGCCACTTTCTCCCAATTGGATATAAAAGCAAATTATGCTGGAATAAAAATAGTTCATCTTCCATCAAAAAAAATTGTCGGTGAGATTAAATACCTTAACTCTCTGGAAGAAATCTACGACATCCATATCTTACAAGACAAAATAAGGCCCAATATCCTCAACACCATCACCAAAGGCCATCTGGAAGGACTTATGATACCTGAAGGTACTTTTTGGGCAAAAACTGACTCCTAATTCCATGACGGGTTAACATCTAATTACCCCAATATTACCCTTGTGAAATCCGGTAAAATCAAAAAAAAGTACTTACATTCGACATCGCTTAAAACCAACAATAATATTCTGATTATTGCTGGTTAAACTACACTAAGAAACAAACTGTAACCTTTATGAAAAACCATTACGCACGAAAAAAAAGACAACTAAAAAGTCTTATCAAAAAACTACTTTTTCTACTTTCCGACATCCAAAATAAAAACTTAATCTTTTTAACTGCCAGAAAAATAAGACAATTAATCACTTCTATTTCATTTAGAATACCCTACAAATTAAACACCAAGCAAATGAGAGTGACAGCGTTACTCTTAGGGATGGGTATTGGAGCAACCAAAGCGCAATCCTTCTTAACACCTGTTATTTCACCTTTTGGATTATCCGGTGAGTTTGAAACTAGTGAAATTCAATCTTTTGGCGACTTAGATGGAGATGGAGACCAGGATGTTTTAACGATAGTTTTCCAGACAAACCCTGAAACTATCCTCTTTAATTATAAAGAAAACACAGGACTACCCATTGCCCCTGACTTTACCACCGATTCTCAGACAAACGTCTTTGGATTGAATGATTCTCTTGACTCCCCTGAATTTCTAACATTAGTGGATATAGACAACGATGGTGACTTGGATATTCTCACTGCTGTAAGTTATACAGGTTCTATAAAATTTTATCAAAATACTGGCACTGTTAATGCACCAACATTTACAGAACCAATAGTCAATCCTTTCGGAATAGAACCTGTAGCTAGTGGTAATCAATTTATCAATTTTGGAGATATAGATAATGATGGTGATTTGGACATGATAAGCAGTGTGTTTTTTTTTACAGAAGGCCAAGCTAAATTGTTCTTCTCAGAAAATATTGGCACCGCAGAAAGTCCGCAATTTACCCCTAGAATTGAAAATTTCTTCGCATTAGACCCCGCTGTCATAGCACCACTTGAAGTGGCAGTTCAAAACTACTTAGCAGATGTTGACAATGATGGCGATTTGGATCTCATGGTATCAGGTTACTACAATGAATACAAGTACTATGAGAACATTGGCAATCCTCAGTCGCCTCAATTTACGACTCCTACAAATAACCCTTTTGGATTTAGTGGCGCTGATGAGGAAGTTCTAATTGGAGGATTTGTTGACATTGACTCTGATGGAGACATGGACTTTATCACTTCAGACTATTATGGTGTTTATAAATTCTATGAACAAATAACCTTTGATGGCATTGAGTCAACCTTTACTAATGAACAAATTAATATTTACCCTAGCCCAACTACTGGCATTGTCAACCTTGACCTCGAAAACAAAGAATTTGAAGTTGAGATTTTTGATGTCATTGGCAAATCCGTTAGTATATCTAAAAACATAAAGACCCTTGACTTATCCAAGCTTCCAAAAGGTACATATATCTTGAAAATCACCATCAAAAACGAGGGTCATATCGTTCAAAAAATTATAAAAATATAGCCTCCACTCGACATATATTAATTATTCTAATTAGATCAAGGAAATGTTACGTCCAATACTCAAATAGTTTTCTTGCCATACTTTATCTATATGGCGCTGAATGACTAACTGTTACGAAATAAATTCATTCTCGTATGACGCCCAATACAACCAAACTAAAACAGCATGTCTATTTTAAACGGAATAACTAATTATTCAACAAAAAAACCCTTTTATATTCCAAAAAAAAGATCAATCTTTGTCGCCCCTTAAAAGAGAAGGGATTAAAATAATTAAAAACAATTAATTAAATGGGTTTAGGACCCTTATAAAACTATTAATAATGGCAACAAGAATAAGATTACAAAGACACGGAAAGAAAAGATACCCTTACTACCACATAGTAGTAGCGGATAGCAGAGTAAAAAGAGATGGTAAAATCATCGAAAGATTGGGAGAGTATAATCCAAACACGAATCCTGCTACAATCAATGTTGAATTTGACCGTGCATTATATTGGTTACAAACTGGTGCTCAACCTTCTGACACATGCAGAGCTATTCTTTCCTTCACAGGAGTCCTACATAAAAATCACCTATTGAATGGTGTTAAAAAAGGAGCCTTTGATGAAGCGGAAGCAGAAAAGAAATTCCAAGCTTGGGCAGAAGAAAAAGAAGCTAAATTACTATCTGCTAGTGATGCTGCTGCTGTAAAAACTGCCGCTGAAGCAAAAGCAATATTAGATGCTGAAAAAGAAATTTCTGACAAAAGAGCTGCTGAGATTTTAGCCAAAACATCTCCTATGGCTGAGGTTGCTGAAGGAGAAACTCCTGCTGCGGAAGGAGAAGCGCCAACTACTGAAGCTTCTACTGAAGAAGCACCTGCTTCTGAAGAGGTGAAAACTGAAGAAGCTCCAAAAGAAGAAGTAAAAGCGGAAGAACCTAAGAAAGAAGAAGCACCCGTAGCTGAAGCGCCCAAAGAAGAAAAGAAGGAAGAGGTAAAAGCAGAAGAGCCAAAGAAAGAAGAAAAGAAAGAAGAAGCTAAGGCGGATGACCTAACCAAAGTGGAAGGTATCGGACCAAAGATAGCGGAATTACTTAATGGAAAAGGTTTTGCCACTTTTGCAGCCCTTGGCGCAGCAAAAGCAGAAGACATCAAAACTATCCTTACGGAAGCTAAAGGAAGCTTCGCTTCTCATGAGCCTACAACATGGCCAATGCAAGCACAGATGGCTGCAGATGGCAAATGGGATGAATTAAAAAAATGGCAAGATGAATCAGATGGCGGTAAGCCAATTGAAGCCAAAGCCGAAGAAGAAGAGTAGATCTCTTCTCCATATTACAACGTTGATAAAAAACACCTTGAGCAGTCAAGGTGTTTTTTTTATACCCGAACTTCACTTTATTAAACTACCATATATGACATTAAATAAAATCGTACTCGGGCTTGTACTTCTCCTCTCCTTGCAAAGCTGTATCAAAGACAGAATAACCATTGATGAAAACACTGTCATTCCTGGTCTAACTCCCTCTCTAGCTATACCCATCGCTGATGCTCACCTCACACTACAAGAGGCAGACAACCTTGCCGATTCGGATGAACTGGCTTACAACGTCAATACGGGATACTACGAATATGTGCTAAACCGTGAACTATTCAATTATCCAGCTGGAAAATTGTTAGAAATTCAAGAGCAAGACTTGACAGATTCCTACCCTATCGATGATGCATCTATCACTGGCCTCAACAATGGTGTTGTCGGAGATGTGTTTGGGCTACCCTCTATTGCCTTTGATCTAAACCTAAACCTTAGCCATGGCGAGGTGATGGACTCTATCATCATTCAAGAAGGTCAGATGGCATTATCCGTAAGCAGTACGATTAAACACAATTTTCTTTTCTTTCTTTCAATACCCTCTCTTAAGAAAAACAACATTGCTTTTGCAGATACATTTAACCTTAACTATCCAGGTAGCTCGCCATTTAATCATGATATAAACCTTGACCTCAACGGTTATACCCTGGATTTAACCAACGGAACTATTGACAATAATGTAAAAGTAGTAACCCAAATATTTGTCACAAATACGGGTGAGACAGTCATCTCAGGCGATGAACTTACCACGAACATGCTTCTGGACATCTCTGCATTTGAAAGTGCCTGGGGATATTTTGGACAATACACGCAGATAATAGATATCGACAGCAATGACGTAAACATTTTTAACGACCTCAATGGAGGCACGTTATACTTAAGCGAGCCAAGAATAGAGCTTTTTATGAAAAATACAGCAGGATTAGATTTTGATGTTGAATTTGAAAGCATCGTTATTCCAAACAATGGCTCACAAATTGTAATTGGAGGTAGTCAGCTAACTGATATTCCAACCATAGAAGGAGCAAGTATCCCAGGAGAGATGACTACAACTATCCATCAGATTGATAATTCAGGCACTAGTCCGTCCTTATCCGTAGCACTTGGCACTGACCCCGACTTTTTTATCTACACAGCATCAGGAACCACTAATCCAAACGGAGTATCGGATAATTTCTTATTGGATAGTTCTTATGTGAAATGCGATGCTAAAATAATTCTACCAGCCTTTGGCTATGCTGATAATTTCACTATTACTGATACAGTCGATGCGGACATAGAAGACCTCATAAATGAAGCAAGCAGCCAAGGTGATGTCATTACCTACGAAGATGTAGAAGCGCTAACGATACGGTTAGTTATTCAAAATGGTCTTCCCGTTAGAGCCGGTGTCAAAGCTTATTTCGTTGATTCCAATCATGTAGTTATCGATTCCGTCTTTATGCAAAATGACTATCAATTTATCCTTGAACCAGGTTATGTAGATTTTTCTTTAGCCACAAATGACCCTAACTACGGGCGGGTACAATCACCCACCGAAAGTGTAACAGATATCAGCTTCACAGGCGTGCAAATTCAAAATCTAATTGACAACCACGTGACAAAGATGATAATCAGAGCGATAGGACTCACTTCAGAAGCGGACCAACAACAAGAGATTAAATTCTACCCTGACGATGAAGTAGGAATTAAAGTCTCTGCCAAAGTAGATTTCAATCTTGACCTTACAGACTAGTTTGCTATGAATATTATAAAAAAAACGACCCTCTTCTTTCTTTTTATCATTGGAGTCCAACAATTTGTATGGGCACAGATAGATCTTACGATGTACAATATGACGGATATACCACAAAGCAGTCATGTCAACCCATCGATGAATCAAACCAATAGATTCTACATAGGGATACCTGGACTATCCTCTATCCACCTCCATCATCAAAATACGGTATTCAATCCATTTCACTTATTCAGACTAGAGAATGGACTTACTACAGTTCGTACGACACATTTCACGGATAGGGTTGGGAAAAACAATACAGTAGGCATGGATGCATCTATCGAACTTCTATCTTTTGGATTTCGTCAAAAAAAGAATTATTTTAGTTTTTCTATTAAGGATAGAATCTCTAGTTCTATCCATTTCCCAAAAGATTTGCTGCGATTCCCTATTACGGGCAATGGTCGCTTTGATCAATTAGACAACAACAGCCTAGACTTCTCTGACCTTGCTGTCGATGCAGACCATTATGCCGAGATTGCCCTTGGATGGCAACGACAAATCAAAGAAAAATGGAGCGTAGGATTAAGACTAAAATACCTCAAAGGCTTTCAAAACATACGTACTTCAAATAATAATGTATTATGGACAACTGACCCTACCACTTATGATTGGACCTTCACCGGTGAAATGAATGTAATGACTTCTGGTTTAAACCAATATATCGATTCAAATAGTGTAGTAACGGGCAGTGATTTCATGCGCTCCAAGAATAATGGGATTGGAGTTGACTTAGGAGCAACATATACCATGAACGAAAAACTAGACTTATCATTCAGTCTCGTAGATTTCGGTTTTATAAAATGGAAAACAGATAACATGAACTTCACCTCTACTAATGGTGAATTTGTTTTTACTGGACTACAACTTACTGCTGATATTTATGGTGCTGACTCTACCCTAACCGATAGTCTTGAAGCTTTAGGAGATGAATTAATTGCTGACCTAGAGAACAATTTTGGATATGCTGAAAATACAAACAGCTACAAAACAGCATTGCGTTCCAGAATTTATCTAAATGCCAATTACAAACTTTATGAAGGCAATAAATCTTCAGGAATCTTAGGTCTTACCGCACAAGGTAAGATTAGAAACAAGGAGGTACATCCTAGCCTAAGTCTTTCATACAATCAGAAATTAGGTCGATGGATGTCTGCAAGCATAGCCTACTCCATCATCAATAAAGATTACAGAAACGTAGGTGCAGGACTTAGACTAAATGGCGGACCACTTCAATGGTATATTACTGTAGATAATCTGATGCCACTACGAATGACAGAAATTAGTTTTCCTGAAGAAAACGAAACCATTGTATATCCAAGCTACAGTGAGAACTTAATGTTTCATACTGGGGTCAATCTTACTTTCAGACCACGCAATGATAGAGATGGAGACGGAGTAGTAGACAAAAAAGACCAATGCCCAGACATCCCGGGCCTCAAGGAATTGAAAGGTTGTCCTGACACTGACGGTGATGGCATAGCAGATCAAGAGGATAATTGCCCTGATGACAAAGGACCAAAAGAACTTAATGGCTGTCCAGATTCTGATGGGGATACCGTGATTGATAAAAATGACCTATGTCCTGAGATTGCAGGCCCACCTGAGAACAGTGGCTGCCCTGATGCCGATATGGACGGTGTGTTGGATCATGAAGACGACTGTCCGGACACTGCCGGTCCGATTGACAATAAAGGTTGCCCTTGGGGAGATAGAGATCAGGACACCATTCTTGATAAAGATGATAAGTGTCCAGAAGAACCTGGCGATGTAGCCAATGAGGGGTGCCCATGGGGAGATACAGATGAAGATGGCATTTTAGACAACGTTGACAAATGTCCTGAAGTGGCAGGTGTGCCAGAAAACAACGGTTGCCCTCTGAACGATATGGATAGTGATGGCGTTGCGGATGACGTTGACAAATGTCCTAACACCTATGGATCTAAAGACAATGATGGTTGTCCAAAAATATCAGACAATGATCTCGCAGTTTTGAATTCTACTTTCAGTAATGTAGAATTCAAGTCCAACACGGCAGAAATCACACAATCGTCCTATCCTTCTATTGACAAACTTGTGAGAATACTAGAAGAGAATCCAGAAAGAAATCTCAAAATATCTGGGCATACAGATAGCATAGGTGAACCAGCGGTAAACTTAAAATTATCTGAAAGAAGAGCCCAAGCGGTTGCGGATCTTCTCACCGAAAGAGGCATCTCAAGAGGTAGATTACATGTTGTAGGATATGGAGAAACCCAACCAATAGAAAGTAATATGTACCACCCCGGAAGACAGAAAAACAGAAGGGTAGAACTAGAGTTCACGTACGACTAATCCCATTATTAAGCCCATGGCAAATTATATATTAATTGGAAGAATAGCACGCACAAAAGGATACAAAGGGGAAGTGGGGATTAAAGTAAAACTTGATGACCCATACATTCTGACCGAACACAACACAATCTACTTAGAGAGAAACAAGAAATATATCCCTTACATAATTGACAAGATAAAGATAACACCAAAAGGGCATGCCAATGTATTTCTTGATGATGTAGATGGCGAAATGGCACAAATACTAGTTGGCAATGATGTATTTCTTCCTCGAGAGATTCTAGAAGAGTACGACGAATCTTCAGTGTTATTTCAAGATGTCATAGGCTATCAAGTGACAGACACAAACTATGGTGAGCTAGGAGACGTTAGTAACGTGATCGAACATCCAGGAAACATCCTATTAGTAATTGATTACAATGGCACGGAAGTTTTCATTCCGATGATTGACGCATTTGTCAAAAACATAAATCATGACACAAAAAAAATCATTGTAGAAACGCCAGAAGGGCTTATTGAATTGAATGGCTAGTCCAAGAATGATTTATACGTAGCATGGCCAATGATTATTTTCAGTTCAAGCAATTCAGGATAACACAAGACCTATGCGCAATGAAGGTTGGTACGGACGGCGTGCTATTGGGTGCATGGACAGACATTTCAAATTCTAACCGTATCTTAGATATCGGAACAGGAACAGGCGTCATTGCATTGATGTTAGCTCAAAGAACTCTAGACTCCGAAATTACTGCCCTAGAGATTGATTTATCCGCTGCACAGCAGGCCTCCAATAATGTGCGCCACTCCCCTTTTGACAAAAAAATAAAAGTCATAACGGAAGATATAAAAAACCATAACCCTGAGAATCTTTACGACCTTATTGTAAGCAATCCTCCTTTTTTTACCACTGGTACAAGAAGCCCAAATACCTCAAGGAATACTGCAAGACATGATGAGCATCTGAATTATTCCTTACTGATTTCTAAGGCTACTACTTTGCTTACACAAGAAGGAAAACTATCTGTTATTATCCCTAAAGAATCTTTCAAAGACTTTCATACCATCGCAGAGAAATCAAAATTACACTTAAAAAGACATTGTACCGTATACCCAAATCGGGTAAAACCAAGTAAACGAATTTTACTAGAATACACAAAGTTAAATTCTGAATTAACAGAAGAAACGCTAATTTTGGAAGAACAGCGTCACCTATATACTGATGATGCAATAAAGTTATTTCAGGACTTCTATTTGTTCTTATAATTTACAAGTTCCGTGCATCTTGGGGAATAACATAAAAAAAAACACCCCTACAATCAAGCAGAGATGTTCTTTATAAAATTTTAAATCTGTTATTTATTCTACAATGAATTTTCTCCCTGCTTCATTTTCGTTTACTGAGAGAGTATAGATACCTGGCAACAGTGAAGATACATCCACAGAATAATTGACACTAGATAATATCCCTGTTTCTAACAGTACCATTCTACCCGTAATATCTGTTATAGTATAGGATAACAACTTTTGGTTCTCATCCATTATAACATTTAGCATATCACTTGTTGGATTTGGATAGATAGAAAATTTAGGGGTTTCAATTTCCGAAATTCCACTGGCACTTTCTCTAACGACAAAAAAGCCGTCAAATGCACTTATTATTACATTTCCACTTTCAAACCATGGATAATTACTCCAAGTTCCATCGTAATTAGGACTATCATTACTAGGGTACACATCAAAATAACCTATCTCAGAAAGTATTTCCTCTGAATCTAAGTTGATTTGTAATACACGCAATCCACTTTGATAATTGGATTCAAAAATCTTGTCTCCTTTAACGTACAAGTTATGATCTATAGCACCAGTTGTACCAAAGTGTTCTTGAATAAGTTCTGGACTATCCAAGTCACTCACATCCATAATTAGAGTTCTTGTATTGAATCCAAAATTAGATTCATCAATCTCATCATTCATAAATACAATAGAGTGGTCTTCATTTATCCACCCCTGGTGCGTATAGGCACTCTCTTCATATTCTGTCCTACTCAATTGTATCGGCTCAGTCTTATCTGTCACATCCACAATAGTTAGGGAATTTTCATTAAACCCTAAAAATATTTCTTTACCTTCATGCTCAGTATCTGGTCCATGATAAATAAAAATTTGAGCATCATGGGTATATCCATCTCCATCATAGCCACCCACTGTCACCGGATTCAAAGGATCTTGAATATTGATAAATTGAGGTCCCCCATTAAAAGGGCTACCCCCGATAGAATATGCAAAACCTGTTTCTTCATTGATAGCGACATTGTGTGAATGACCGAAATCATCTAAATAAGCATCCGCATCAAACTCCATAGGTGGTGAATCAACATCTCTCAGTCTGGTAAGATCAAACACCTGCAAACCATGTCCCCCTGCTTCACTAACGATAAAAGCATGGTTATTATAGACCTTTATATCTCTCCACAAGCTTGGTTCAGTTGCAGTAGGCAAGTATCCTATTACTATTGGATTTGTAGCGTTACTGATATCAATAAAAACAGCTCGATTACTCCCCCCCATCAATGCATATTCGGTACCTGTTTCAGGATCTGTCCACCCCCAACAATCGTTACCATTGGAGCTTATTCCCATTTCGCTCAGAGTCAAGTGGCTTACTAAATCATACCCCATACAAGGGTATATTCCCGCCATTCCACCTTCACAAGGCGTTTGACTATAAACATTTATTCCTAAAAATAGGGCAATTACTATACTAGTATACTTTCTCATTAAAATAATTATTTGATGGTTTCGATTGTAAAGATATGCACAATATCCCAACCTTGTTATGTCAAAAAGGTAACTGCTATTGTATTGCTAGATACTAGCTCCAGCTTACAATACTGTCAGCTTGGTACTCCCCTTTCTCAAGTTTTTCTTTCACTTTTTTAAATGACTTTATGGTATACGCCACATCTTCAAGCGTATGAACTGCCGTTGGAATCAAACGAAGCATGATGACCTCTTTTGGAACCACAGGATATACTACTATTGAAGTAAATATATTATAGTTCTCCCGTAAGTCTAAAGTTATATTAGTTGCTTCACCCAAAGTTCCTTTAAGATACACTGGTGTCACGGCGGAATTAGTCACTCCGAGATCAAAACCTGCTTCTTTTAAACCAGACTGGAGTGCTGTTGCTATTTTCCAAAGGTTTTCTTTAAACTCAGGCATAGTTCTCATCATATCTAATCGCTTAAGTGCCCCTATAACGATAGGCATTGGTAGTGACTTAGCGAACGTTTGAGAACGCATGTTGTATCTCAAAAACTCAATGATATCTTCATCTCCCGAGACGAATGCTCCTATAGACGCCATGGCTTTAGCAAATGTTCCAAAGTACACATCAATCTGATCTTGCACTCCTTGCACATCACCCGCTCCTCGACCTTGCTCACCCATTGTACCAAAACCATGCGCATCATCGACAAATAGTCTGAACTTGTATTTTTTCTTAAATGCAACAATCTCTTTAAGTTTACCTTGATCGCCTGCCATTCCAAACACACCTTCGGTTACCACTAAAATCCCTCCGCCCGTTTCGGCACATCTTTTCTCTGCCATGTCCAGCATTTTCACAAAGCTTTTCATATCGTTATGCGCATACACAAATCTTTTTCCTTGATGAAGACGAACACCATCCACCATACATGCATGCGATTCTGAATCGTACACAATGACATCTCTACGATCCACAAGGGCTTCGATAGCACTCATACAACCTTGATAACCGAAATTAAGAAGAAAACTATCCTCTTTTTGCATAAGGTCAGAGAGTTCTTTTTCTAACTGCTCATGATAAGACGATTGACCACTCATCATACGAGCACCCATAGGAGTTCCCATCCCCCATTTTAGCGAAGCTTCCGCATCTATTTTTCTCACTTCCGGGTGATTCGCTAGTCCTAAATAATTATTGATACTCCACACCAAGTTCTCTTTTCCACGAAACATCATTTTATTGGATATATCACCCTCCAATTTTGGAAAAGTAAAATAACCATGAGATTCTTTAGCGTGTTGCCCTAAAGGACCTCTGTTCTCTCTAATTTTATCAAAAATATCGATCATCTGTAAATCTTATATTAGAGGACAAAGGTAATTTTTTGATTTTATTCTCCCTAAATTTCTGCGAACAATTGTTGTTTTTGTTTGCTACAACAAAAAATCTAACCCTTCAAGCACAATCCCTCCATCT
>JAJRRH010000149.1 GCA_024279715.1 Bacteroidota bacterium | reverse complement strand
GACAAATTGAAGGTTCTCGACAAAGCGATGCTTTGAATGCTAGAGCACCTTCAATTTGTCTTTCATTTCAATATTACCATTTTATTGAAAAACCCCAAACTTACAGGTGTTACCTAATCGTTGAAAAAATCGCTGAATTTTCGGGTTATGAGAATGTGAATATCCCTCGTTAGGAATCATCGTTCAAAAGTGATTTTGCACTAAGGTATCCATTTTTAATTCTTATTTTTGAGTAAGCATGAAAAAAATGTCTGTAAAAACAAAAGGTGCAAATATCAATGTATCCTTATTGAAAGAGAATGGTGAAAAGTAAAAACTTCCTCCATCCATCTTATCGTCGTTCCGTTATAGACAGTAATAATAACGATATAAACCAATATCAAATAAACAAATAAATAAATATGAAAAGACTAATACTATTATCACTACTAATCCTTCCATTCATTTCTTCCGCTACGGTTTTTAACGTAGAAGCAGGAGGGAATCAAAATGTAACCCCATATTATTCACCACAAGTATTAACGATTGAATTAGGCGATACCGTTATATGGGATTTTGTCCTTGGGCAACACAATGTGACCACCACCAGTGCCCCTGTTGAAATAGCTTCAGGTAATATCAGTTCACCAGGCACATTCCAATACATTTTTGAAGTAGCCGGTGTTTATGAATATGAATGTACATTATTCAATCATGCCGATACGCAATTTGGAACTATCACCGTCAATGGACCAGATGGAATTATGGAAAGTGAACTTCAAGGAAATACCATAGTATACCCAAATCCTTGCGTCGATGAATTATGGATTGATTTTTCGACAGAAGCATTGGTGGAGTACATATCCATCATGGATGTTTGCGGTAAGACTTTTGGAGATATGCATTGGAATGCAAATGCCAAAACTATTCAAGTAGGACATTTGCCTTCAGGATTATACCTTGTTGAAGTACATACTGACAAGGGAGTTATCCGAAAAAGATTTCAAGTGATAAAATAATCAATTGAAAAAATAACAAAGAAGTGAGAACGCAGGTTTCAACCCGAATTATGTATTGGGCTTGCAATAGAAAGTTCTAATGCATAATTAAGGGCGAAGCAGTTGCATAGCCGCCTGTGTCATCTCACCTTCTATATTTCCATATTTAGTAAAATAATCTATCTGACTTCTACGAATTACTTCATGCGCTTCCTCTTTTCCGTATATGGCATCAATAGATACATGGCTTTCTTCTTCGCCTGGCATATTCTTATAGGTCAGGAAATAGTGTCTTAGGCGGTTCACAATAGAATCGGGACACTCCGTTAGGTCATTGTATTTCGAATACATCTGATCCCCTTTGAGTACGGCAATAATTTTGTCGTCTGCCTCGCCGTGGTCTATCATTCTAAACCCGCCAATAGGAATAGCAGGAACGATGATATTACCATGAGTAATATTCCTTTCTGTGAGAACCAATATATCCAATGGGTCTTTGTCCCCTTCGATATTCGTTTTTCCACTTTTCTCCATGCAATAGTCAGCTACCTCCTTGTCGCAATACGTCTGAGGTACAAAACCATATAGGGCAGGCACGATATTCGAGAATTTCTGTGGTCTATCGACCATTATAAACCCGGAACTCTTGTCTATCTCGTACTTTACGGTGTCTGAAGGAGTCATTTCTATAAAAGACATAATCGTGTTCGGAGAATCTTCTCCAATATGAATCCCATGCCATGGGTGTGATTGATATCTACGTCCTACTTTTCTCCAAAAATGTTCGAATTCTTTTTCCATTATCTTTAATTTATTAAACAATCTCGTATGTTGCTACAGAAATGCATTTTTACACAAGAAATTATTGGCAAAGCTATGGATAAAAATGATGCTTGGGTAGTGAAATGTTTTGGATGTATTAACAGGGCAGAAAATGATTCTGCCTACGACCTACGTCCACCACCAGACCCACGATGAAATTTCCTTTTGTTGCTCGACCCACCACTTCTAGGATTTCTCCTATGATTATTAGGCTTTTTCTTTACAATATCAGCTTCCGTCTCCGTTGGTTCAAAACCCTCCATTATTTCCATCTTCATCTTCTGTCCAAGGAGTTTCTCAATATCTCTAAGGTATTCTACCTCATCAATACTCACCAACGATATTGCTTCACCACTAGCGCCAGCTCTACCCGTTCGTCCGATACGATGTACATAGTCTGCAGGTATATTAGGTAATTCAAAATTGATAACATGGGGTAGAAGAGGGATGTCTAATCCACGGGCAGCGATATCCGTAGCGACAAGTATGCGAATGTCTCCTTTTTTAAATCCTGCCAATGCCTTCGTTCTTGCGCCTTGACTCTTATTGCCATGAATAGCAGCAGCACTTATGTTTTTGGCGATCATCTTTTTGGTCAATTTATTTGCGCCATGCTTTGTTCTAGTAAATACAAGGACTTGCTTCCAATTGCCTTCCGATATCATCTTAATGATAAGTTCCGTTTTCTTAGGCTTATCCACTCGAAAAGCCTTCTGCACTATCATTTCAGCCGTAGAGTTCTCAGGAGCCACTTCAATGGATACTGGATTGTGTAACGTCTTATTGGCTAGTTTTCTTATCTCTTTTGAAAATGTAGCAGAGAATAACAAGTTCTGTCTTCTCGTTGGGAGCAAGTCCATTATCTTGTTTAGGTCTCTGGCAAATCCCATGTCCAACATCCTATCTGCCTCATCAAGAACAAATATCTCCACACTATTCAATGAAAATACGCCTTGACCATGTAGATCTAACAGCCTTCCTGGGGTTGCCACGAGGATGTCTACCCCATTGCGCAATGTGCGTATCTGAGGATTAGCGTTCACACCACCAAAAACTACGGTTGATCGTATGTCAGTGAATTCACTATATTCTTTTACATTGACCAATATTTGAGCAGCAAGCTCTCTTGTAGGGGTCATTATCAAAGCACGCACCGGCTTTTTTCTCCGTTGTTCTCCTCGTGCCAGTATTTGCAACATCGGGAGCGTAAAGCCCGCTGTCTTACCTGTGCCCGTCTGTGCAGATGCAAGTACATCTTTTCTCTCCAGAATTAACGGTATGGCCTTTACTTGTATCGGTGATGGCTCTGTATATCCCTTTTTGGCGACAGCTTTCAATAAGAAATCTGCTAAACCTAGTTCTTTGAATGTCATATATTTTTTTATAAAAAAATGACATCGTGGTTAGCTCGTCATTTTCAGAATGGATTGCAAAGGTACGGCGAATTTTCATGGTCAGTTTATTTAGTTTCTAGTTTTACTAGTATTTAATTGTTGTTCAATAAATACGTCCATATTCTCCCTCGCTTGAGACTTTGATTCGATTAGTCCCTCTTTACAGTAGATAGCTAGGTGTTTAGAAGCTTCTAATTTCAGTTATTTAATAGTAACTTGCAGTATATGCTTGAAATATCTAAAGTCTTTAAACCATGAAATCATTATCCTTTCTACTTGCTTTTTTATTGGTATCATTAAGTGCCTTTTGTCAATCAAATTATTTCGTTTCTACCTCAGGTAATGACGCCAATAATGGAGCGATCGACAGCCCTTGGCGGCACATTCAATACGGCATTAATCAATTAACACCCGGGGCTACACTCAATATCCGAGGTGGAGTGTATGAAGAGAAAATAGATATTGATGTATCCGGATCGTTAGGGCAGATGATTACCATCAAGAATTATGCTGGAGAGGAAGTGATACTTGATGCGGTGAATAGCCTTGATGATACGTCCATCATTTATACGGATAATTCATATATTCGAATAGAAGGACTTCATCTGACCAATAATCAACATAACTATGCACAAGGGATTTTTATTCTAGGTTCTTGTCACCATATTGAAATTGTCAATAACAAAATCAGCAACATTCATTTTTCTACCAATCCGAATGCGGCAGTCAATAACAACACCAATGCAGTGCCACTATATGTGTTGGGTAATCATCCTGACAACCCTGCGCATGATATATTTGTCTCTGGAAATGAAATTTTCAATTGTCGTACAGGCTATAGTGAAAACCTAAGTATGGGAGGTAATGTGGATGGCATACTGATTGAGAATAACGTAATTCATGACAATACAAATATTGGAATTGACCTTACTGGCAACTATGGAGAATGCCCAAATCCAGTGAATGATCACGCAAGAAATGCTATTATCCGGTACAATCTTATCTATAACTGTAATTCGCCTTACAGCTCGGCTGCAGGTATATACATCGATGGAGGAAAGGATGTGATTGTTGAGAATAACGTAAGTCACCACAATGGATACGGAGGAGAGATTGGTTGTGAAGAGAATGGCTTTACAGACAATGTGATTTTTAGAAACAATCTTTTTTATCTGAATGCTGCCACGGGAATGCACATCGGGGCGTATGATGAATCTACTTCGGGAATCGTGACCAATAGTAAGGTGCTGAACAACACTTTTTATGGCAATGACACCAATAATTGGTTCAACGGATCGCTCATAATCACCAAATTTATCGATGGAGAGGTGAGCAATAATATTTTTTATATCTCTTCGCAAAATGTGTTGTTCTATGCAGAGAGGGAACAAACCAATATGATATTTGATCACAATCTCATATTTGCCACTGCTGGAGCCAACGGAATTGAGACTACTATTAATGGCAATCTAGGCTTCGAGGGATTGTCGGAACTTTTTGAAGTAACTGGATATGGTGCCAATGATACATTTGGTGACCCATTGTTTATCAATCCCTCAATTGGTGATTTTCACATTGCTGCAAATTCACCTGCGATAGATGCCGGTAATCCAAACTATAGTGCTGGTGTAGGAGAAGTTGATATAGATGGTCAAGCAAGAGTAAATAACGGTACAATTGATTGTGGTACGGATGAGTTTTATTC
>JAJRRH010000148.1 GCA_024279715.1 Bacteroidota bacterium | reverse complement strand
CCAAGGTATACGCTGAGTATGGGAAGAACACAGTACATATCCATACCTTCTTGTACCATTTTCTCAAGGGAATGAACGAAAAATGTGTGACGAAGATCGTGTATCCGCGGAAACCGACCCTTCTCATTTCGAATTCCTGTGCGTTTCAGATGCTGTATAAACTGTCCTCTTACAGCACTGCGACTATAGCGGTTGTTGTCAGGGGCTGGTAAGAAGTACCGTTCGTGCATAATATTGAAGTCCATCATTGTCACATATTTTTTACTATAAGCCCATAATGAAGCCGACATTGGAACGAGCCTTGATGTGTCATTTTTTGCCTTATGCACATGCAGAATTCCCGTTTGTAAATTGACGTCAGCAAGTTGCAATGTCAAAGCTTCTGAAAGACGAAGTCCACATCCGTAAAGTATTCTAAAGAGCATAGGGTAGATGATGTGGCATCGTGGACTATTAGCAAAAAAACGAATATTGTCCATGCTATCCGTTAGTCTGACTATTTCCTCACGAGTGAATATGTATGGTATAAAATCATCAGGAACCCTTATTTTGGAGTATGGAAGTACGTATGCTCTCAAACCGGTTCGATTCATGAATAATGCAAGTTGTCTAATAAACACCATTCGTCTCATTTGAGTTTTGACTGATTTGCTCTCCCTTCTCACAGTAAACGCTTTTACAATCTCTTCAGTCAGAACAGGTTGTGATAAGTCTAACTGTATGGATAAATCATCAATTGTTTTCAATACACGGCAACAGGAGTCTCCATATTTGAATCCGAGGCTTCGTTTGTAGCTGATAAAATCGGTGAGGGATTCCTTGAGTAGTCCAGTAAAAGTGTAGTAGCACGTTTTGTTATTCATATTTTACCTCCAGAGCAACTTTACGAAGTTGCTTAATGTCAATCCGAAGGTAGCTTCTGGTCGTATTCGAATCTTGATGCCCCAGTATCCCTGTGATAACCGGAATTGGGGTATTGTTTCTGAGAAGATTACTTGCGAGACTGTGTCGCATGGAATGGAGACCATGCTTGCGATCAGCGGTATCTAATCCAGATTTTATTATGTATTTGTTAATGACATAATAAAAGCTATTAGTTATCCCATAAGGCTCGAAAGGAGCCCGGTGTCTGATAAATACGTGCTGGTCCGTTGAAGCAGGGCGACCATTGTGAAGATAGTCAGCAATCGCCAATTGTATGTTTTGTGAAAATGGAAGTTGGATGGGATTTCCTGTCTTCTGTTGCTTGAACTCAATGGTGAATTTACTCCATTGAATGTTTCCAATCTCCAGTAGTCTGATGTCTCCTGCACGCATTCCCAGCTGTACAGCAAGAAGCATTATTAGTGCATCTCTCTTCCCTATAGGAGTACTCCTGTTGATATTGCTCAGAAGTTCTTTGATCTCTTCTATTTCGTAGTATGATGGCAATTTTTCATACTTGTTTGTAAAGATTACGGGGAATAAGTCTTGCAAAGGTTGGCTGATTAACTGGTGTGAATGTAGGAAGACTAAAAACTCCCGTAGATTAAATAAAATACAGGATCTACTGTTGCTTGAATAGCCACTATCACGGAGTCTGCTTGTATAGGAAAGAACCTCCTTTGCGGTAATTACTTTCAGATCAGAAACACCGTATGTATAGAGGAAATCTAGAAACCCTGTCATCTGAATTCGTTTACTGGTGACGGTTTTATCTGAAAGCTTATCCTCATATTTTTTATCAAGATACTGCTTGAGAATTGGTAGAAATATCTCAGGACATAGCTTTTTGACCTTTTGATGGCATCTTTTGAAACTACCCGTACGATTAAATTCATCCAGACAAGTCACACAGCGAATGTAGAACAACTGGCTATGACTAAGCTTTTTGTTGAGATCAATTCCATATTCCTTTCTCACAAAAGACATTACCATATTCAGAGAAAATAGATGTTCTCCCTGCTCTTTGATGTATTCACTTATTTTTTCCCATTGTACAGTGTAATGGCTTATGGTGCTTTTTGAGTATTTCATCTTGCATAGATATGATGTTGCTTCTTGAACAAGTTTATCAATCGGTAAAGAAGTTGTGGATTCCATTGGAACCTCCTGTTTTTTTATTTGGTTCCAATATGGTAGCAGATTATTATGTGAAGTAAAAATATTATAACTGTATTAAACACATGATTTTAGTACTCGAACTTTACATAATATTTACTTTGCATAAGATGAATGGGGGAATTTATCTGAGCGCTAAAGCAGATTTTTCAATATTATTAGTTTCGACAGTATACTCATACGAATTTTTGCCTGGACCGTCGCCAATAACGTACAATCTTAATTCGGGATCTTTTAGAAGAGCCTTTCTGAAGGCTTCTAATAATACACTTACAGATTTTTCCTCACCTAACCGCCCAACAAATATAAAGCTCTTATTATTAAAATCAGGATACTTAAGCTTAAATGTTTCATAGTTCTCATACTTTTCAAAATTAGCTAATTCAATTCCATTTTGAATATTCCTTATATCAGATTTTGGAAATTTAATTTTTAGCAAATCACATAAATACTGACTTGGTGCAGTCATTATATCACTGCGTGCTACATAATATCCGATATACTTCCATACCAGAGCCCTTAGAAGAGGAACAAGCTTTCTTGATCTCAATGCATAATAAAGATATGTATCT